>NZ_JAKEVN010000060.1:0-25131 GCF_022398505.1 Pseudoalteromonas sp. Isolate3
CTATAAAAACTTACCGATTGTTAAAACTCGCCTACAACAAGGTGGCATAAGATTAGCTGGTTTATTAAATAATTTATTTGATAAATCGGCAAAACCGTTAGTAAAGGCGCTCAAGATGCCAACTGACAGCAAACTATAAATGAAACATAACCTCTAACACGGGAAATAACATAATGAAAATCCAACTCCGCAAAACAGCTCTATCACTTGCTATTGCAGCATGTGTTGGTGTGAGTGGTGCAGCGTTAGCAAATGAAACAACATCTGCTATCAAGGGTCAAATCAAAGGTCCTAGCGGCAACCCTGCTGCAGGCACTAAGATTACAATCGTTCACTTACCTTCAGGTTCAACTAAAGAAACTGAAACGAACGATGCGGGTTACTTCACAGCAAAAGGCCTACGTGTAGGTGGTCCTTACCGCGTTGTTGTAGATTCTGACGTTTTCGCAGATCAAACATTCAACAACATCAACCTACAAGTGGGTGCTGACTACCCAGTTAATGTTACGTTAGAGAGACAATCTGATGTAGAACAAATCGTAGTTACAGGTCGTCCTATCAGCCGTATGTCTGGTGGTACAGGTCCAGCTGCAACGTTCACACTTGAAGATTTAGAAAACCAACCAGCTATCAACCGTGATTTAAAAGATATCGTTCGTATCGACCCACGTGTAACAATTGATGATAGCCGTGGTTCTATCAACTGTGGTGGTGGTAACCCACGCTTTAACAGCTTAACGCTAGACGGCGTTCGTATGAACGATAACTTCGGTCTAAGCTCAAACGGTTACCCAACTATCCGCGCTCCTTTCTCTTTCGATTCGATCGAGCAGGTTGCCGTTGAGCTTGCACCTTTTGATGTTCAATACGGTGGTTTCACATCATGTAACATCAACGCTGTTACTAAATCAGGTGGTAACGAAGTACACGGTGGTATGTTCTTCGATTATACAAATGATTCAATGAAAGGCGATAAAATCGAAGGTGAAGACTACGACAACGGTGATTACACTGAAAAACGTTACGGCTTCAACGTTGGTTTACCACTAATTAAAGATAGCCTTTTCTTATTTACATCATACGAAAAACTTGAAGGTGTAAAGCAATACAACTACGGCGGTCTAGACACAGGTAGTGTTTCAGCAGCAGATGTTGCACGTGTACAACAAATTGCCCAAGATGTTTATAACTATGATGCTGGTGGTATGCCATCAAGCGCACCAGTTGAAGATGAAAAAATCTTAGTTAAACTTGACTGGAACATCAACGATGATCACCGTGCTAACTTAATCTATAACTATAACGATGGTTTTACACTGTCTCAGTCAGATGCTTACAGCAACACTGTTACTTTAGATAATCACTTCTTCAAGCAAAGTGCTGAGTTTACATCAATCATTGGTTCACTTTACTCAGATTGGTCTGATGAATTTTCAACTGAGGTTCGTCTAGGTAAATCAGAATTAGACCAGACAGTTCGCTCTTTAGATGCAGCAAGTAGCTTTGGTGAAATGCAAATTCGCACAGAAGATGGCGGTACTATCTACATTGGTCCAGATGACTCTCGTCAATCAAATGCTCTTAGCTACGAAACAGTGACAGCAAAAATTGCGGGTACATACTACCTTGATCAACACACGATTACTGCTGGCTATGAGTTTGAAGAGTTAGACGTATTCAACCAATTCGTTCAGCACACTCAAGGTGAGTGGCGCTTTAAATCTGTAGATGATTTTGAAGCTGGTTTTGCAGATCGTGTTTATTACAACAATGCGGCTGGTACTAACGATCCAACAGATGCTGCGGCTAACTTCTCTTATGCACAACACACTTTATATGTGCAAGATGAGTACAGCTTCACAGATTTAGATGCAACATTAACGTTTGGTCTTCGTTACGACAAATATACAAGTGACGACAAACCTAACTACAATGAAAACTTTACTAACCGCTACGGTTTCAGTAACCAAGCAACATTCGACGGCATTGACTTAATTCAACCACGTGTTGGTTTTGAGTGGTATGCAACGGATGCATTAGAAGTTCGCGCAGGTGTTGGCCTATTCTCTGGTGGTAACCCGAACGTTTGGTTATCTAACTCATACTCGAATGATGGTATCACTAACATTGGTACATCAATCAGAGGTGGTGTTGACCTATTCGCTACGCCAAACGTAAACGGCGGCACGCCAGGTTACGAAGTACCACAAAGCTTGTACGATCAAGTTGCAAACACAGTTATTGGTTCAGGTGATTCATCTGTAAACGCTGTTGACCCAGACTTCGATATGCCTTCAGAATGGAAATACTCTGTAGGTGCAACATACACAACTGAAGATGAGTATGTATTCTCACTTGATTACTTATTCACTAAACGTAAAGATGCTGCTTTCCTAGAAGACATCGCGTTACAAGATTCTGGTGAAACAACGTTTGACGGTCGTCCAATTCTTGAGTCTAAAGAAGGTCGTCGTGGCGATTTACTACTGACTAACGTAAGTGGCGATAGCGGTGAGTCTCATGTTATCTCTGCTGCAATGAGCAAACGCTTTGATAACGGCATTAGCGTACAACTAGCTTACGCTTACACTGATTCAACTGATGTTAACCCTATGACTAGCTCTGTAGCGAGCTCAAACTACGGTAACTTAGCGACATACGATCCGACTAACCCAGGTGCGCACACATCTGATTACGAGATCCCACATCGTTTTACTATGACATTAGGTTACACAACTGAGCTGTTCGATGGTTACAACACACGTTTCAACCTATTCAGTGAAACGTACAAAGGTCTTCCATACAGCTACACATTTGATGATAGAGACAATGATGTTTGGGGTGATAACAACTCAAACGGTAGTCGTCAGCTAATGTATATCCCTGAAGTGAATGACCCTAACGTTGTTTACAACATGACTCCTGAAGAAGTAACTGAGTTCAACGAGTGGATCTCTGCTCAAGGCCTTGAACGCGGTGAAATCTCTGGTCGTAACCGTCAAAATGCTGATTGGTTCACTAAAGTTAACTTCAAGATGACTCAAGAATTACCTGGTTTCATGCCTGGTCACAAAGGTGAAGTATTCTTCGTTATCGATAATTTAACAAACATGTTAAACGATGACTGGGGCGTACTTAAGAAAGGTAGTTTTGTTGGTAACAGCATGGTGACTGTAGACCTTGACGACCAAGGTCGCTACGTATACTCAGACTTTAACCCTAACAATGGTAAAACTGCAACTCAAAGCAGCGCATCAGTTTGGGAAATGCGTGTAGGTGTACGTTACACATTCTAATAACGAGTTAACCTTGTTATAAAGCAAAAGCCCGCCCCTACTGGCGGGCTTTTTACGTTTTGAGAAAGTTAGCTATTACAAGTTACGAGAGTAAAGCTACTAGGGGAAAGTTAACAAGAGTAAAGCTTCGAGAGTAAAGTTAGAAAGTTACTAGTAGCAGCGATTTTACATCGCGTCCTTGTATCTGAAACCTAATGCCAAAACCTAGAGCCTAATACCTGATAAAATTTCCGTAGGACGGGCTTTAGCTGGTAAAAATAGTAGTTACGAGCTTTAAGAGGAAAGTAAGCAAGTTGCTAGGTAGCTGATTTTACTCGCGTCTGATGGCTGAAAGCTTTCTAAAAAATGCAGGCCAGTGAGACCTGCACAGATACTTTTATTTAAGCTGCGTAAACCGCAAGTGGGTGTGTTGTATTGATAGAAACATGAACTGCATCACCTGGGCGCACCACCACCTCATGACTCACTCGGCTTGTCACTACTGTATCACACGCTAATTTAACAGCGCATAAGCGGCTGCCACCTTCGTAACGGACCCACGTCACTTTACCATTGCTAGTACTCGCATTTTGAATAAGGTGAACATCATCGGGGCGAAGTAATACATCAACCTTTGCTGCATTATGGTCTACTTTAATAGCTGGCGCATTACCTAAATCAGTTGTGGCGATATCACCTTCACAATGGCCAGAGATAAAACTTGCTTCACCTAAAAAGCGCGCAACAAAGCGATTGCTTGGTAAACTAAAACAACGCTCAGGGGTGTCAATTTGTTGAATAATACCTTCTTTAAGTACGCCGACACGGTCACCAACAGATAAAGCTTCTTCTTGGTCGTGGGTTACCCAAATTGCAGGTACACCAGCATCTTTTAATGCATTACGGATATCCCAACGAAGGGTATCTTTTAAAGCTGCATCAAGGTTAGATAAGGGTTCATCTAGTAATACAAACTCAGGATCATGGGCAAGCGTACGAGCAAGCGCTACGCGCTGTTTTTGACCGCCTGATAATGTAGCTGGCTTTTTATTTCGAAAAGCTTCAAGACCCAGTAGCTTAATCCAATGATCTGCTTTTGAGGTATCAGTCAATCTAAAACAAATATTTTGCTGTACCGTTAAGTGCGGAAATAGCGCAAAGTCTTGAAACACCATACCTACTTTTCGCTTTTCAGGTGGTACTTTTAACTTTGGCGTTGCTCGCCATGAGCCTAAATTAATTTCACCTTCGCTAATGGGAATTAGCCCAGCTAACGCTTGTAAAATTGTACTTTTACCACAGCCAGTTGGACCAACTAGCATGAGGATCTCACTTTCCCCAAGTGATAAGTTAAGTTCACTTACCACACGATTGCTACCATAATCGATAGACAGCTTACTAACTGATAGCATTAAACTGATCCTTAATGTTCTAATTGACTGCGTTTTTCACCTGAGAGCATTATAGCTAAGCCACATGCTGATATCACTACCAACAATAAGCCAGGTATTGCAGCACGACCAAAGTAACCGGCTTCATAAACACGCCATAAATAGGTTGATAGGGTTTCGAACCCTGTAGGACCAAGTAACAACGTAGCTTCAAGTTCTCGCATTGATTCTAAAAATACCAAGGCGGCACCGGCAATGATACCGCGCATTGTTAAAGGCAAGGTAATACGCATAAATGCTTCGCGAGGGCTTGCCCCCAGAACGCGTGCTGATTTGATTAAGCTGGAATCTAAATGTTCAGTACTGGTACGCACAGAACCAACCGCCAGCGGTAAAAAACGCAATACGTAGGCAATCACTAATAAGGCTAAAGTTTGGTATAGAAGCGGCAATTGCAGGCCACCATACACAAGAGCAGTACCCATCACGATACCCGGAATACCAAAACCAAAATAAGTTACCCGTTCCATAATACGCCCTACTTTGCCGCTTAATGCAGCATGGGCTACAGGTACTGCAACAACAACAGCCACAGTAGCTGCAATACCAGACGCATAAGCCGAATTCCAAGCTATGCTAAAATCAAAATCAGCAACACCGTCACGGGCAAGCCAAAGGGTAAAAATGGCTAACGGCAAACAAATCGCAAGTACCAAAACAGGCAAAAAAGTCACCAGCATTGCTAATTTTTGACCGTTAGATGGGAATAACATCAGCGGTCTGCCATGGCGCTCAGATGCTGTTTTAATTTGTGACTCAATGAACAGTAAAAAGCCAACTATCACCATTAATTGTAGCGACAACATAGCTGCGCGGCTTAAACCGAATGCGTTATATTCAACATAGATTACACGAGTAAAGGTATCTAAACGCATCATAGCTGGTGTACCAAAATCTGATAAAGTATAAAGTGCAACCAATAATGAACCCGCAGCAATCCCATTTATTACGCGTGGCAGTATTACTTTAAATACACTCATCGGCATCGACATACCTAATGTACGCGCGGCATTAACCATGCTCGCATCAAGGCTCAGTAAAGACGAACGCGTTGTAAGCATTACAAACGGAAATGTATATAGCGTCATTACAATGGCAGCACCAGTTAACCCATACATAGGGGGCGTTTTAAAGCCCAACAGCTGATTTATCTCACCGCCGGGACCAAATGCAGCATACAAAGTAAACGCACCAATATAGCTTGGGATTGCAAGCGGAGCTGCAAACAGAACAAGCCAAAGCTTTTTAAATGGAAGTTGAACATAAGCACTAATAAACGCCAGAGGCACGCCAATTAAAATAGAGCCTATTACCGTTAACACCATAAGTGATAAGGTGTTACCAAGAATTTTTAAATTATGACTATCAAAAACAGCAGCCGCATCACTGGCTAAAGTGATTAAAATATATACTGGCACTAATGCCAAAAGCGCTGCAAGCAGCGCCATGGGATAAGAAGCAGGTATGCGCATTATAAAACACCGCTACTGCGCATAAGGTCGAGAGTTGGCCTTAAATCTGCCAATTGAGTTAAATCGATTTTCGGAGGTGAAATATCAGTTAACGCAGGTAGCCCAGCTGGCTGGTCAATACCTTGGATCAATGGGATTTCATATGCTTCACGAGCTAAGTAACTTTGTACTTCTGAACTTAGTAAGTAACGCATAAAATTCATTGCATTAGGATTATCTGTCAGCGATAAGACACCCGATGCATTAACTAAACAACCTGCATCTTGATTTGTAAAAGCAAGATCAAGGTTAGCATCCGGTTTACCTGCCTTAAGGCGTAATGTGTAATAATGGTTAGCAAAGCCAATATCCACTTCGCCACGTTCAACAGCCATGACGACACCGAGTTCACCAGCATAATTTTTAGAGCGTTTTTGAACTTTTTTAAGCCATTTAGCTGTTTTATCATCCCCCTCAAGTATGCGCATTGCCGTCACGAATGATTGGAAAGATGCGTAAGCAGGTGCCCAACCAATTGATAAATCACTGTCAGCAATTGCCATTATACTATCTGGGATCTGCTCTTTGCTTAGACGCTTAGTGTTATAAGGCAATGTACGAATACGGCCTGTCACTGGTGCCCAGCCAGGATAACGAAACTGCGGCTGTAACTGCGCTACTAAGTCAGATGGTAAAGGTTTAGCTAGACCCGCGTCTGTTACTAAGCCAATAGCACCTGAGTCAACCGCCCAAAATAAATCAGCACGTTTTACACCTGCTTTCGCTTCAGCCACAATCATGTTGGCTAATGCAGCAGTTGGCCCTCGTCGAATAGCTAAATTAAGTTTTGGGTTTTTCTTTTGAATTGATTGCAGTACGTTTTCGTACAAACCACCTTCACCACGGCCTAAATATAATGTTAGGTCACCCTCAAGGGCTGGTAAGTCTTTCACTGAAATTGGGCTTGCAGCAGAGGCTGCAAAGGCACGAGAAAGAGGTAGTGGCATTGCGCCCACTACCCCAAACGCAGCCAGGCCTTGAATAAAGGTCCTACGCTTCACTAAAATACATCCTTACGTGCTTTTTCGGCTTCTTCTAGTAACACCTTAGCGCGATCTAGTTTTTCTTGCATATCAACAACCACTGCACGTACTTGGTCAACAGACCCTTTATCAGAAATAGCTTTTGGCAGGGTTACATTAAAATCTTTTTCGAGAACTTCTACTAACTTCGCATCTTTTTCAATAAGTGTACCTTCAACACCCTCGAATAAATGAAGGTAAGTATCGTGTACGATTTGTGTTGCTTCATCGCTTAAACGTTCTGCATATTTTGCAACAACACGATCTAATTTGTGTTTAATCTCATCGATAGTAGCGCTTTGCGTCATTGTCTCAGAAGCAGTTGCTTTTACAGCTTTTAATAAGCCTTTTTGCTGAAAATCGGCAGCAAGTTTAACAGCTCCAAGACCCTGCCACAAGGCAGCATTTAAGGCCTTTTGGTGCTCACGAACTTCGCTTGCTGGCTTTTTATCATCAATGGCCATTTTGATACCATAAATACCTTGCCAGATTGATGCATAAACCGGCACATAATTAGTTTCAATTGCACTGTGAAACTTAACTGACTCCCAGTATTCAATTAAATCATCGCTTTTAACCGCTTTTGGGCCTTTTGTTTCATAATCGGTAACCATGGTGTCAACTTTACCGATCATCCACTCAACGTCTTCTGAGTAATCTTTTAAATTTTCTTTTAGATGATTAACGTGCTCACCAATTGGACCATTTGCCAATACAGGTTGGGCAATAAAAGTAGATGCTAATACTAGGCTAAGACCTAGTGTTTTAACGGTGTTTAACGCTAATTTCATAGGGGGGACATCCAAATTTCTAATTGTAAATGATAGCCATTATCATATACGTATCGATTGTCTAAATCAATTGCTATAAAGCCTTGATTACAGATTTACACATTTTTATTTAAGTGACTGGAAAGCTTAATAAGAGTGTTCATAAATTGTTTAATTTCTTGGCTATCTAAGCCACTGACTAAACTTGATTGCCACTCATTTGCTAGTGGAACAATTTGTTTATGCAAACCTACTCCTGCCTCTGATAACGATAACAGGTTTGCGCGTTTATCTGTTGGGTTCGCTTTTGCTGCAATAAGGTTTCTTGTTAATAACGACTTTACTGCACGGGACACCGTTGATTTATCCATTTGTGCCATATCACACAACTGTTTAGCAGTGCATTCACCGTATTGAGCAAGATTCGCGACTACTCGCCATTGTGGCACGGTTAAATCAAACTGCTTTTGATATAGCTCACTAAATTGCTCACTCATCTGCATTGCAATATTGGTTAATGAGTAAGGTAAGAACTGCTGTAAATCGAGCTTTGGCTGTTTATCTATTGTCATGGTTACACTACTGTCAAAAAATATTTACACAAGCAAATTCAGTGCGGTTTGAATTTAGTCTCACATGAGAGTATCTTACCTAAAACCTTTCAGGAGTCTAGTGATGAATAACGAATTACAATATATGACAGGCTTTGGTAATGAATTTGAAACCGAAGCATTACCCGGTGCATTACCTATCGGTCAATTCAGCCCACAAAAAGTAAAATACGATTTATATGCAGAGCAGTTCAGCACAACGGCATTTACAGCGCCTCGTGCAGATAACCGACGTACTTGGTTTTACCGCATTCGCCCATCAGTAGTACAAGGTGATTACACGCCAATCGACAATGGCCTTATTCGTACAGCACCTATAACAGAAGTGCCAACACCACCGACAATGCTACGTTGGGATCCAATTGAAATTCCAGCAGAGCCAACTGATTTTATTGATGGTTTAGTTACTATGGCTGCCAACGGCAGTGCCAATGCACAAACAGGTATTGGTATTCATATCTATGTCGCTAATAAATCAATGCAAAACCGTTACTTTTATAATGCTGATGGTGAAATGCTGTTTGTACCGCAAGAAGGTGAACTGTTACTAAGAACAGAGTGCGGAAAACTAACAGTTCGTGCTGGTGAAATTGCTGTTATTCCTCGAGGGATTAAATTTGCTGTTGATTTGCTTACTGATACAGCCCGAGGCTATATTTGCGAAAACTACGGACATGCTTATATTTTACCTGAGCGCGGCCCTGTAGGTGCAAACGGTTATGCAAATGATCGTGACTTCCACTACCCTGTAGCAGCTTATGAAGATATTGAAGGTGATTTCGAACTGGTTGCTAAATTCAACGGCAATATGTTCCGCTGTGATATTGGTCACTCTCCTTTAGATGTCGTAGCTTGGACAGGTAATAGCGCCCCTTATAAGTATGACCTTGCAAGATTCAATGTAATGAATACTGTAAGTTACGATCACCCTGATCCATCAATCTTCACCGTATTAACATCACCATCGGGAACAGAAGGGGTTGCTAATATCGACTTTGCTATCTTCCCGCCGCGTTGGATGGTTGCTGAGAATACCTTCCGCCCACCTTATTACCACCGTAATATTATGAGTGAATTTATGGGCTTAATTGAAGGCGTTTACGATGCTAAAGAGCATGGCTTTGTACCAGGCGGTTCTAGCTTACATAATTGCATGTCGCCACATGGTCCTGAAGCCGATGTGTTTGAAAAGGCATCAAATGCTGAGCTTGAACCACAACGTTACGAAAACACCTTGGCATTTATGTTCGAATCGCGTTACGTTATTTCACCAACTAAATATGCCCTTGAAGGCAAAGAGCGTCAGCCTAACTACACAGACTGTTGGCGCACGATTAAAAAATATTTCACTGGTAAACAGGACGCATAATGAAACTTTATAGCTATTTTCGTTCATCAGCTGCATACCGAGTACGCATTGCTCTTAATTTAAAGAATATTGATCACGAGTTGGTGACTGTAAATTTATTAAAATCAGAGCAGCAAAGCGACGAGTATCTAGCAAAAAACCCTCAAGGATTATTGCCAGCACTTGAAACTGAACAAGGTGTACTTGCGCAATCACTGGCTATTTTAGAATGGCTTGAAGAAGCCCACCCTGAAACACCTCTTTTAACTGGAGATGCTTGGCAAAAAGCTCAAATACGCAATTTATGTTATGCCGTAGCATGTGATATCCACCCTATCGATAATTTGCGCGTATTAAAGTTCTTAGCTAACGATCTTGGTGTTGACGAAGAGGCAAAAACCACCTGGTATAAACATTGGGTAGAAGTTGGTTTTGAGAGTATCGAAAAACTTCTCAATGAAGCGAACACCTTTTGTGTGGGCAACAAACCAACGCTTGCTGATGTGTGCTTAGTGCCGCAAGTATTTAATGCTCTGCGCTTTAAGGTTGATATGAGTAAGTACCCTAAAATTGCCGCAGTTTATGAGCAATGTAATAAGCTTGATGCATTTATTGATGCTGCACCACAAAATCAGCCGGATGCAATTTAAGCTTTTCGGTTATTCATGAAAAAGGCCCGAACACTTCGGGCCTGTATTTTTGTTATCTAAGCGCTGAGTTAATCACACTCACATGGTTAATTAAATCTAGTCCCAAATCAGTTAAGTAGCCTCCATCTGGGCTGTCAGTAATGCCCTTATCATAAAGACGTTGTGCTGCATCTCTAATTGAACTTTCGGCATCGGAGTGAATTTTAATTCCCTGCATTTGTGAATTACGAGGAAATTTTGCAAGTAGGGTTAGTTCGTCGATCATATTTTTATCAAATTGCATGTGTTCACCTTTTTATTATTTATTCCTTGTCATAAGCTTAGTGTAGTTATACAAATCTGCCCAACGGGAGAGGTATTTTGTTAAAGAAAATTTTACTGTTAAGCACATTGTTTATTTTAGTATTTTTAAATAAAGCACTAGCAAAGGAAAATCCAGTGATTGTGCTCGACGGTCAAGAAGCATTGAACAACCAAAAAGTCTGTTGGTATGAAAATAAACGCTATACCGAAGGTGCTTATATTTCTGTTGGTGACATTACGTTAATATGCACCGCCAAACAGCCTAATTTTTCAAACAGTGATTTAGCTTGGCTAAGACTTAATGCTAATGGCGAGATTATTTATCCGAAAAAAGCTAAAACGATTCATGTCAATTAGCTTAAAACCAGCATATAGGTTACTATTGCGCGGTTGCAAATAACCTAAGATTTATCATGGACAATCAACCAAACAATCCATTACATGGCGTTAAATTAGCTGACATAGTTACTAAACTGGTAGAAAAACTTGGTTGGGACGGGATGGCAGCGCACGTCGATGTACGCTGCTTTCAAAATGACCCAAGTGTAAAGTCGAGTCTTAAATTTTTACGAAAGACCCCCTGGGCACGTGAAAAAGTAGAACAGTTATATATTGATACCATTATCAATAGTGACCATGCCGATGATGGCTCTTTCCAGTGGAAAAGCATTAAAAAGTAATCATTGCTAATCTTCAGCAGCTACAATCACCGAAAGCGATTTCGGTGAAATCTCAACATCTAGTTTATCCGCTGTTTTTACCTCACCATCAATAACGTAGCTCAATCCACCTTCTGCGCTCACAGTCACTCGTTTAGCATTTGTGTGATGACTATTAATTGCGAAACTAGTTTGAGTTATACTTGAGAACACTAACTCCGCTATGCTTAAAGTACTCGCTTTAGAGTCGGCACTGGGTGTTAACCAGTTTACATCAAGTAAACCATCTTGATGATCTGGCTGCCCTGCAGATTGAGCAAGTAACGTGGTAAATGGCGCGGCATTGGCAATGATTAAACTTGTAGTATTAATGGTTTTCAGCTCGTTATCGTCAATGGTAACATCGTAGTCTTGCGCTTCATGCTCGCCTAATGCTTGCCAAAAGCCCTGTAAATAAGCCAGTTGACCTGACTCATTTTTTGCATCTCGATGCGCTTTTTCGATCATCTTTTGTTCAAAACCGATGCCCACTAGTAACAACATACGCTCGCCATTACAAACTGCAGTATCAATACGACTATCTTGACCTTCAATAATGAGCTCACAAGCCTGCTCTACTGGTATAAGTTTAGACTTAATACCCATTAAAACATGGGCAAGCGCATTAGCAGTACCCAAAGGAATAATGCCTAGTTTACAATCAGTATTAACAAGCACACTTGCAACTTCAGTTACTGTACCATCACCACCACAAGCAATAACCACATCAGGGCTTAACTCTAGGGCTTCTTTTGCTAGTTGAGTACCATCGACTTCTTCTGAAGTTGTATAAACGGTTAAATCGTAATACTCAGATAAGCGTGATGTTATTTGCTTACGTTTTGATTCCCAAAGCTTTGTGCCTGATACTGGGTTAGCAATAAGTACGGCTTTATTCTTTATTAATAAGTCACCAGAGCGATGTCGGCGAACAAGATGACGCAGCTGACGCTTATTTAGATTGGCTGTTTGTCGAGTCTCTTTAATTTGTGCGAGAATTTGATGTACGTCTGCATCTTTATTTTGGCTAAGTAAGTAAGCTGCCATTACAAATACTGAGCGTCCTCGACCCAGTGCACAATGCACAACGACACGTCTATCTGCTTTTACTTGATGGTCAATCCAATTAATGGCTTGATGTAATTGGGCACGAGTAGGTACGCTGTGATCAAGTACAGGAATATTTAAATAACGAATATTCTCTTGTGTTGAAGACCATTCAAGGCCATCAAATTCGCATGTTACATCTAAAATAGCCGTAATACCCATTTCTTTCATTGAGTCTATATCTGAAGGAAATAACCGACAGGCTAAAAATAAATGTTCATTAATTTGTTGTAGTGGCGGAACTTTGTCGTGCTTTCTCGACCATGCGTTATAAAGTTGTGCTCCCAACAAAAAGGGAATAAATGCCCAACGGATGTAGATGGGTATCACTCCGTTTTCTCGTTTTCTGAAAATACGTGCGATATTAAAAAAGTAAGCGCCGCTAACTAAAAGCAACGACAGAGCAGTCCAATAAAAGAACAGCGCAAAATACACAGTTTCAACCATAATAGCCGCAATTATAAATACAATCGCTAGTGCCAAGTAACTAAAAGCTGCCCACATAATCACTCCTTGTTATTCTAATTGAATAGAACAATGCAAATTTCACTCCAGTTAAATCTACTTGTTAAACACTATTGGCTTTTTAAAATCAATGACTTAGATTCAAACTGAAAACATACCCTTTAAGTTTAGGACATTTTTTCACAACTTTTTGAATAACTTACAATTATTTACATACGCAAAATATCATAAGTTTTAAGGCTGGCTTTCTCTAATAGTCTAAAATTAAAGTTAAGCACACTAGACATTTATATTTAGTGAAGCTTATTTTAAAAACTTAAATCAATCCTGAGCCTAATTCGTTATGAAATACGATGACCACACGCTACTTAATTTTCTTGCAGCAGAATACGTTCTAGGCACATTACATGGCCATGCCCGAGATAGATTTAGCCGCTTAATGCGAACCTCACCACGAGCTCGCTACGCAACCTCATTATGGCAAAGGTATATAAAAAATTTAGAAAACGCGATTGAATCTAACCCACCCGATCAACAAGTATGGGATAAAATATCAAAAAGAATTGACCCGATACTTTTACCGGCAGAAAAGAAAGCAAAAGGCTTTAACTTTTTAATTTTTAATGCTTGGGCTGCTATTGCCTCTGCGGCGTGCGTTGTATTGGTTTTGATTACTTGGCAACCGCAAGAGTCATTTAGCGATAAAATCAGTCATTCAGTTACATTTTATGATTCATCAAATAAGCCTCTTTGGAATTTAGATATAAGCGATCACAGTATTTTACTTAAAGCGGCTAGTGATATGAGTATACAAACTGATTATGACTACCAGTTATGGATCCGTTTAAAAGGCTACCCCAACGCTATTCCTATTGTTTTATTACCAAAAACAGATAGCAAAGAAATTGCCCGCAATGCATTATTTAAACCGCAAAATATTGCGTTGCTAGCGATAAGCCGCGAGCCGACTGGCGGTTCACAATCAGGCTCCCCAAGTGAAATTATTTATACAGCTAAACTTAATGTTAATTAACCATACACAGCCTAAAGATTCATTATTAAAACACGAGCAAAGCCACTATTTCTAAGACAGATGACCTAGCCGTTAAACCTTTGTACTTGCTATAGTAACAGCCCCTTTTTACTTATCTTAAATAAATGCGGTCATTCGAGCATAAGACTTGCCCGCCTGTATTATCTCAGGAATAAAAATGAAAAAGTCGTTGTTGTTTACGCTATTTCTATTGATTTTTAGTTTTACCAGTTATGCCCACCAGCAAAGCACCGCTTACCTTACTTTAGAACAACAAACGAGTCATACACTTTCATTAACTGGCTCTTGGCAAGCCTCTGTGACTGATCTCGATAAAGCAGTAAACTTCGATAAAAATCAGGATAATGTAATTGCATGGCATGAAATTACCTCTCAGCAGCAAGCAATTTTTAACTATCTAAATAGCCATTTGATTGTTTTACAGCAACAACTAAGCTGCAAGATCGCTTTTGAAGGTGAGCTCAGCGTGAATAACCACTTTAATCAATCGTACATTCATGTGCCACTACAAGTAGATTGCCCTTCTGATAGTTCAATAACGATTAATTACACTGCCTTGTTTGAATTAGATGAGCATCATCAAGCAATTGCTGCTATTGCTAACTCAAGCCGCGTGTTTACAGAAAACACGCCAAAACAAGTTATCAACTTTAAAGAGCAAAGCTTTATCACAACATTTGTTGAATATGTACAGCAAGGCATATTACATATTTGGATGGGCACAGATCATATTTTGTTTTTAATCGCTCTATTGCTTGGCTGTGTATTGGTGCGTAAGCAAGGTGAGTGGCAACGTGTCGAGTCAAAAAAACAAATCCTTGTCGATACAGCGTGGATCATCACTGCATTTACGCTTGCTCACTCAATGACCCTCACAGCAACTGCAATGAATATCATATCGCCAAACACACGTTGGGTAGAATTAGGTATCGCGCTTTCAGTTTTATTTGCTGCCGTTAATAACATCTGGCCGATGATTGTACGTTTAGGTTGGATCACCTTCTGCTTTGGTCTATTGCATGGTATGGGATTTGCGAGTGTGTTAGGTGAGCTTGGCTTATCGAATGAATACCAGCTAATGAGTATTTTAGCGTTTAATTTAGGGGTTGAGATAGGTCAACTCGTTATTTTAGCCATTTGTTTACCGCTACTAATGCTACTTAGAAATAATCCCTGGTATAAAAAAGCCATTATGCCAGCAGGATCAGTGCTAATTGCAATTATGGCAATCCAATGGTCTATAGAGCGCTTTTAATGAGCGCTCTATTCAAATGGTAACAATAGAGTTTTCATTGCGGGGCGAAGAGCTTTTAGTAACTCATCAGTATCGAGGTCAGGGTTGAGCATTTTACGCAGTAAAAGGCCGCCCATCACAGAAAACATAACTTCAATACGAGCATTCACTTCATCAAGTGCCGTCCCTTGTAAAGGCCCTCTGTCACCAACTAATAAGTCACGCATAGAATCACGAGCATGGCTATCTGACTCACGTAATAAGTTAGCCACTTTTTCATTGCGTGCAGCTTCTGCGAGCATTTCTAAATCAAGAGCACCTTGATTTAAATCGGTATGGCGTTCAACACCTCTACCCAGGCCATCAAGCAATACAGTGACACGATCGCCGGGTTTATCTGCAAATTCTTTAAAAATTGAGAACATTTCTTCCATGTCACGTTCGACAATTGATTCTATAATTGCCTCTTTGCTGGCGAAGTAATTATAGATATGGCCAGCGCTCATGCCTGCGGTTTTAGAAATTTCCGCCATTCCTGCGCCATGGTAGCCCTTACGTCGAAAACAATCAGCCGCGGCACAGAGCACTTGATTACGTCTTGCTTCGGCAAGAGCAGGGTCATTGTGTCTTTTCGTTTTTTGCGTCATGGTTTCTCCAAGCTTTACTGACTACAGTTAACTTTAATTTAAACAAGGTTTACAGGATCTTAATCTTTGCGGAGAGTCAAAACAACTAAGAACCTGCAAAACCTTAAATAAATTATGCTTTTGCAGATTTATTGCACAGCTTTTTGTGCATTCCAGCCGCCACCGAGTGCTTTATACAAATGAATTTGGCTCGCCAGATACGCTTGCTTACCCAATATTAACTGTTGCCCTGCACTGTACCAATTTCGTTGTGCGTCCAATACTTGCAAGTAACTGTCTGCGCCCTTTTGAAAACGAGCATCCGATAAAGTAAAAGATAGCTCATTACTTTGATACAAGTCATTGAGGGCATCTAACTGATGCATATAACCTTCACGGTCAGCAAGGGCATCAGAGACTTCTTTGAATGCTTGCTGTATGGTTTGCTCATAGCTGGTTAGTGCTATTTCTTGCTGAGATTGTGCAACATCAAGGTTAGCTTGGTTGCGGCCCATGTTAAAAATAGGCAAATTGATAGATGGTACAAAACTCCATGTACCTGAACCTGAATCAAAAAGATTACTTAAGTCAGCAGAAGCCGTACCCGCATTCGCGGTTAAACTGATGCTTGGATAGAATGCCGCTTTTGCCACACCAATATTTGCATTGGCTGCAAGTAAATCATGCTCAGCAGCCTTAATATCTGGTCGTTGAGTAAGCAGTTCTGACGGCAAACCAACCGGCACATCTGGTAAGCTCAGTACATCATCTATACTTTCAGTTGGTAATAAATCCGCAGTGACGGTTTTACCCACTAAAAAGTCGAGCGCATTTTTATCGCGCTTTAACAAGCGCTGATAATTCGCAATATCGACCTTAGCCGTTGCCACAGTACTCTCAAGTTGTGATAGCGTTAACTGAGAAGCAGCGCCAAGAGCAAATGTTTTACGAGTTAGCTCTAAAGACTCTTGCTGAGACTTTAAAGTCTCGTTGGCGAGCGCCAATAGCTCTTTGTCCGTCGCATAGTTAAGCCATGCATTCACTAATTCTGAAATCAAACTAATGCGCACACTGGTTAAACTATATTCAGCTGCATAGAGGTTTTGTAAAGCTTGTTCAGATTGGTTACGTACTTTACCCCAAAGGTCAATTTCATAAGCAGTTAAGCCAACTGTAGCTGAATAATTTTCAGAAATAGTTGCTTGGCCAGTACCAGATAAATCAGCAGGAAGACGCTGACGCGTACCCGACGCATTTAGATCAATGCTTGGGTATAACGCTGAATCTTCAATCTGGTACATTGCTCTTACCTGCTGCACATTTAGTGCAGCAGTTTTGATGTCTTTGTTGTTTTCAAGTGTTAGCGCAATCAACTGTTGAAGTTGCGTATTACTGAAAAATGACTGCCAATTTAGTGCATTGATATCACCTGCTGTACCTTGGATATCATAGTTTTGTGCAACGGGTAATTCACGTTGCTCCATATCTGGCGCCATATTACAGGCAGATAACATAAGTGCAGCAACAGACACTGAGATAAGTTTTACTTTCATTATGCCTGCTCCTCATTGTTTGACTTTGTTTTGCCTGGGAATACACGACGCACTAGTACAAAAAACAATGGCACAAACAACACAACTATGGTCGATGACGCGAGTGTACCGCCAATAACAGCAATACCTAGCGCATTTTGTGCACCTGAACCTGCACTTGATGCAATTGCAAGAGGTAGTACACCGCACACAAATGCCATTGATGTCATAAAGATTGGACGTAAACGCAGGCGAATGGCTGCCACTGCTGCATCGACAAGCTTCATACCTTCATCCATTTTATGAATAGCAAACTCTACAATCAAGATGGCATTTTTTGATGCAAGACCAATAGTGGTTAATAGACCAACTTGTAGATAAATATCATTTGATAAGTTAAATACAAATGAGGCAATCGAAGCACCAAATACCCCTAGCGGTACAATCAGCATAACTGCCGCAGGGACTGACCAGCTCTCGTATAACGCCGCTAGACATAAGAATACAACCAGCAATGAAAGTGCATAAAGTAATGGTGCTTGACCACCACTTAAACGTTCTTCATATGAAATACCTGTCCATTCGAACGACACACCAGGGGGTAACTTCTTAACCATTTTTTCAACTTCGGTCATCGCTTGGCCAGTACTGTAACCCGGCGCTGCAGCACCTTGGATTTCCATCGCAGAGAAGCCATTATAGCGCTCAAGACGCGGTGAGCCATAAGTCCAATATGAATGAGCAAACGCAGTAAATGGTACCATGTCACCATTTGCATTACGTACATACCACTTGTCTAAGTCTTCTGGCACCATGCGCGATTCAGGTGTGCCTTGTAGGTACACTTTTTTCACGCGACCACGGTCAATAAAGTCATTTACATAGCTACTACCCCAGGCCGTCGATAACGTGTTATTGATGTCTGCTTGAGTAAGACCTAACGCTTCTGCTTTCGCTAAATCTATATCAAGCTCAAGCTCTGGTTTATCTTCTTGACCATTAGGACGTACACCTGATAGTACTGGGTTTTGCGCAGCCATACCTAAAAACATATTTCGTGCTTCAAGTAATTTCTCGTGACCTAAGCCAACTCGGTCTTGAAGGTATAATGTAAAACCATTTGCAGTGCCAAGCTCAACAACAGCTGGTGGTGGAAAAGCAAACACGAATGCTTCTTTAATCGTTGAGAAGTACCCCATGGCTTTACCAGCAACCGCCCCCACTGAAAGATCTGGGCGCTGACGCTCATCCCAATGTTTTAAACCAACAAAACCGATTGCCGCGTTTTGACCCGAACCTGCAAAGCTAAAACCTGTTACCGTAAAGATAGATTTAACCGCTTCTGATTGATCTTCTAAGAAGTGATGTTCCATCTTTTCAACAACTTTTAAGGTTTGCTCTGTTGTCGCACCTGCAGGTAGGCTTACTTGGTTAAACAAAATACCTTGGTCTTCATCTGGTAAGAATGCCGATGGTAATTGTGAGAAAATAAACACCATGCCACCCACGATTAAACCGTAAATAAGTAAATAGCGTTTACTATGTTTGATCATGCGAGACACAAAACCTTGCGCACCCGAGTTTGTTTTATCAAAACCACGGTTAAAACCAAGGAAGAAACGACCAATAAATGATTTATTATTGTGAACATGGCTTGGTTTTAAGATGGTCGCACAAAGCGCTGGCGTTAAAATCAATGCAACCAGTACTGATAAGCTCATCGCTGTGACCAAGGTAATTGAGAACTGGCGATAAATAACACCGGTTGAGCCTGGGAAGAACGCCATAGGCACAAATACTGCTGAGAGTACCATCGCAATACCAACAAGCGCACCTTTGATTTCGTCCATTGATTTACGTGTTGCTTCAAGTGGAGACAAGTTCTCTTCGGTCATTACACGTTCAACGTTTTCAACGACGACGATTGCATCATCTACCAGTAGACCAATGGCAAGCACCATAGCAAACATAGTTAAGGTATTAATAGAGAAGCCAAAAACCTGTAAGATAGCAAACGTACCTAGCAGTACCACAGGCACTGCAATAGTAGGAATAAGTGTTGCTCTGAAGTTCTGTAAGAATAAGTACATTACCAAGAACACCAGCACAACAGCTTCAATCAGCGTACTGACAACTTTCTCAATTGAAAGTGATACGAATGGCGTTGTATCGTAGGGAACAACCGTTTTTAAGCCTTCAGGGAAGAAAGGCTCAAGCTCTGCAAGTGCAGCTTTTACGCCATCTGCTGTATCAAGTGCATTAGCACCGCTGGCAAGCTTGACACCTAAGCCTGATGCAGGTTTACCGTTAAAACGAGCTACAACACCGTAGTTTTCACCACCTAGTTCAACATCTGCAACGTCACTTAAACGAACAACTGAACCATCAGTATTAGTTTTTACAAAGATATTTCTAAATTGCTCAGGTGTTTGTAAACGGCTTTGTGCAGTCACTGTCGCATTAAGTTGCTGGCCACTCACTGCTGGCAATGCACCCAGTTGACCTGCCGAAACCTGTGCATTTTGGGCACTGATTGCTGCACTAATATCAGCAGGAGTTAACGAGTACTTGAGTAATTTAGCTGGGTCTAACCAAATACGCATTGCATACTGAGAACCAAACAGCTGTACTTCCCCGACACCGTTAACACGAGAGATAATATCAAGCACGTTTGATGAAACATAATCACCGATATCGATATTATTCATACTACCGTCTTCAGAAACAAATCCTACAACCATTAGGAAGTTACGTGCAGATTTAGCAACGGATACACCTTGACGTTGTACTTCTTCTGGTAATAACGGTGTTGCCAACGACAGCTTGTTTTGTACTTGAACCTGTGCGATATCTGGGTCTGTATCCGCAGTAAAGGTTAACGTTAGAGTAGCTGAGCCATTAGATTCTGACGTTGACGACATGTAGAGCAAGCCATCTAGCCCTTTCATTTTTTGTTCAATAACCTGTGTAACCGTATCTTCTAGAGTACGGGCCGACGCACCAGGGTATGAGGCTTGAATACTAATTGCAGGCGGTGCAATTGATGGATATTGCGCAACTGGCAAACTTCTAATTGCTAAGATACCTGCCAGCATAACTACGATAGCAAGTACCCATGCAAATATGGGCCGATCAATAAAAAATCGTGACATTAAGTTTCTCCGTTACTGGCTGTTAGCTGCTGATTCTGCAGGCATTGCATTGACTGGTGCACCTGGGCGGATTTTCTGTAAACCTTCAACAATCAACTTATCGCCATTGTTTAGGCCGTCTGTCACTAACCAGTTTGAACCAACAGTACGATCAGTTTTAAGCACGCGTGCTTCTACGGTGTTGTCTTTGCTTACAACCATGGCAGTAGGCTCACCTTTGGTATTTCTACTGACACCGCGCTGTGGTGCTAAAATCGCATCATTTTTGACACCTTCAACAATCACTGCGCGAACATACATACCAGGCAGAAGTAATTTTTCAGGATTAGGAAATTCAGCACGTAAGGTGACTGAGCCAGTGCTTGGGTCAACCGTTACTTCTGAGAATTGTAACGTGCCTTTATGTTGATAAGTGCTGCCATCTTCCATCTTTAATTCAACTTTTGAATGTAAAGCAGCATCTTTATCAAGCTCACCGGCAGCGATCGCTTTTTTCAAACGTGTTAATTCACTGCTCGATTGAGTTAAATCAACATAAATAGGATCTAGCTGAGTAATTGTTGCTAACGCAGTTGCTTGATTAGCGCTAACTAGGGCACCTGCTGTTACATCTGATTTGCCAATTTGGCCGCTAATTGGTGCTAATACTTTGCTATAGTTCAAGTTAATTTCAGCTGTTTTAAGCTGCGCCTGAGCTGTTAGTAAGTCTGCTTTTGCACCTTTATATGCAGCATCTGCTTCATCATAATCTTGTTGGCTTACAGCTTTGATACTCAACAACTCTTTGTAACGTTCAGCTTTTGCTTTGGCATTAGCAATACTTGCTTGAGCTTTAGTAATAGCAGCTTTACTGGTAGCTACTTCAGCTTCAAATGTAGACGGATCAATTTGATATAAGGCTTGGCCCTTTTCAACTTCAGCACCTTCAACGAACATACGCGACTGGATAATACCGTTAACCTGCGGACGAATTTGCGCGATACGTGAAGCAGCAACACGACCTGGTAATTCTTTAGTTAGCGTAAGAGGTTTGCTTTGCATCTCAATAACGCCAACAGGTACAGCTTGAGCTGCCTGCGTTTGCCCTTGAGCCGATTCTGATTGGCCGCAGCCTGATAATAAAACAGCACCAGCCAAAGCTGACACTGCAAAAAATGGAATGCGAGAGCGCTGCATGTGTATTTCCTTAGTTTAGAGTGAACGATCATTCTAAACTAAAAAAGGCACAGATCAACCATATTTAAATAACTTTACATTAAATAAATAACTTGCTGTAAAGCATGTTTTGTTCAAAAGAAATAAAACGAATAGAAGGTTTGATATTATAACTGATAGCTTGTTAAAAAAATCGTTTTAAAACTATCAGTTATAGTAAATTCGCTTGATTAACTGAGCTCTTCGCCTAAGCACATACCCATTGCTCGAGCGCTTGAAATTAACGAGTGTTCTAAAGGAATAACACGATATTCAGAGGTAGCTTCTTTTAAACTGATTGGTTTAATTTCTCCGTCTTTACTGACAGGAATAAAACCAAATCGGCCATGTTTTACAAGCTCGAATGCTTGCACACCAAATTCGGCTGCTAATACTCTATCGAACGCATTAGGTGTACCACCGCGTTGAATATGGCCTAGTACTGTCACTCTCACATCTAGATCAAGTGCGACTCGTATTTGTGAAGCCAAATGCTCTGCAATACCACCAAGAATTGGGTTTTCATAACCAAACTCATTTGATTGTTTACTCACTACACTGCCAGCAAGTGGTTTAGCCCCCTCTGAAATTACGATGTTGGCAAATCCATGCCCTTTGTCAAAACGTGATTTAAGTTTTGCTTTAATCGCTTCAATATCGTAAGGAATTTCTGGAATAAGGGCTACTTCAGCGCCTGCTGCAATTGCTGAATGCAAACAAATCCAACCTGCATCGCGACCCATGACTTCAGTTACAATCACCCGGTTGTGACTTTGTGCTGTTGGTATTAATCGATCAATGGCTTCTGTGGCGGTGTCGACAGCAGTCTGAAAACCTATTGTGTAATCAGTGCCATATAAATCATTATCAATGGTTTTTGGCACGCCGACAATATTTAAGCCATGCTCAAATAGATGCTGAGATACTCTGTGTGAACCATCACCACCAATATTAATAACGGCATCAAAACCAAGTTGCTTAATAATACTGATTAACTCATCAGAGCGGTCAATAAACACTTGTTCACCTGCTATTTCAGCAGGAAATGCAGTTGGATTACCTTTATTAACTGTTTCTAGAATTGTTCCACCTCGAACATGAATACCAGCCACCACTTCACTAGTTAAGTGTATAATATCATTTGGTTTTTCAAGCACACCACAATATGCTCTTCGGCTACCATACACCTGCCAATCGCCATCATGTTCGGCTGCTTTAACCACCGCTCTGATCACTCCATTAAGCCCAGGGCAATCACCCCCACTTGTTAATAGCAGTAATTTTTTCATCGTGTTACCAACTTCGTTCACTGATTAATTACAGATTAGCTTATATATTGAACTTTCGCGTATGACTTACATCAACTAAAACGCGGTTTTTTATGTGTAGAAAACAGCGCCACAAAAAGCACTAGTAATACATACTTAGGCAAACTAGTCAGTAAAGTGGTGTTATCAATATTTGCAGAAAAGGTGTTAAGAGCAAAATATAAATGCAGCGCTAAAAATGGTGTCAGCAATATAAAATATGAATACGCTTTGTCTCTAAGATACAGCGACTTACTAATGAGTAAAAACACTAAAAGTAAAGCTAATAAAGGAAGGCCTAAAGTAACGATATCAACCATTGATAAAGCAAAGTTAGGTGACAAGTCATAAAGGGCTGAGAGTACTTCAGTTGGAATCGCAATAGCTGATCCATAACCAATAACGGGTATAGATAAATAGGCAAATAAACAGCCAAAAATAGATAAAAGTAGTACGTTATATTTCATAACTCCATTCCATGGTTTGTTCATTATTAGTCTTACGCTAACTAATAATGAACAAATAATCCACTACTTTTTCAGTATCTTATACTGTTAAAAGGTCTTAACTTTAAAGGCTAGGTTTTCTACCGCACAGCCTGTACTACTTGTGTTTACACGGTAATAATGAGTGTTTTCAGTAGCATTTAAATCCAATAAAAACTCATCATGCTGTGCTACTGCTTGTTGCTCTTGTGTTAAACACATAGCTTGTACAAGCGAGCGTAATTTAGCATCTGAAAATATGGTGCCGAAACGCTGCATCGGCAGTGGCGGAATTTTAATACTTGGGAGTGCATTATCAACAGTTCGTTTAGCTAAGTTAAAGCCATCCTTTGTTACATCAATAACCGTACCTACAGGCCAATAACTAATAGCTCCGCTATTTTTAGCGTCTGATTGAACATGCACAACACCGCTTTTACCAATCACTGTCATTAAGGAAGTTCCACCAGCTCGTATTGATACAAGCGCTGTAGTTTCATCAACCCCAAAGCCATGTTTTTGCCCTGTATCTGCCAATAATCTAGCTAAACGCATTGTTCTGTTGCGCTCGCTAAAGTGTGTATCAAGAACACCGTACGTAAAGCTACCTAGCCCACCTTGTTTTTCATAAGTTAGGCTATCAGACGAAAGCTTATTACTGCACTCATTTTCACAGCGCTCACTTGGAGGTGAAACAGCAAACGAGCCTTCTCTCATTGCCGCTAAACTTGTACCATTTGAAATCATCGGCACTGAACCATATTCATTTTTACCACCACTTTGCACAGCAGTGCCTGCACTTGTGCCAACAAGTAATGGTCTTTGTAAAATTGCGTGAGTCCAAGGATATTGCTTACCGTTATCATCAAACAGTACTTTTCTGGTTAAACTCTGATCGCCACCGTTAAACATCATCCCCGTCGCGTTTTCAATCAGTTTAACTAAATGATCTACCCCTTTATCACAAAGCGCTTTTTCGGCCTTAATTCGATCAGGGTAAATTGTCTCACGATTAAAAACACCCATAGAGTCAGTGCGTAAAGAATCCAAACTTTCACATTGCTTACTCGTAATCGCTTTTGCTAAGGCGGGGGTTAGAGGTAACCAGCTTGATTCTACTCCCTTAAAGTTTAATAGCCCTTCATAAAAGTCAGCTGATTCATATGGATCTCGGCTAGAGGCTGTAACAGCCAAAATTGTTGGTGATTTGGTGGTTGTTTTTAATGAAGCAGCAACAAAATCTAAAATATCTGTAGTAGAGGTTTCTGTAGTTAAGTCTTTATACACTCGCTCTGTAATTCTTTGGTTTTGTTTATTAAGAATAACAGCTTCTAAT
>NZ_JAKEVN010000061.1:0-24610 GCF_022398505.1 Pseudoalteromonas sp. Isolate3
TATTTACTATGTGAATTTTTAATTAGAATAGCGTCGCTTTTAACCTAGAGGAGAACAAAGTGCCTGATATTGTTGTAATGTTTTTTGTTTTAGGACTCACAGCTGGATTACTTCGCTCTGACCTAAAGATCCCGCAAGCGACCTATGAAACCCTTAGCCTATTGTTAATGCTCACCATTGGTTTAAAAGGTGGTATGGTGCTGCATGGCAATTTGCATTGGCAACTTTTACCTGAAATGGGTGCCGTTTTACTACTTGGCGGTTTGATCCCACTAATGCTTTACCCTGTTTTAAACAAACTGCTTAATTTATCTGTTGCTAATAGTGCAAGTATCGCAGCACATTATGGTTCAGTAAGTGCAGGTACATTTGCGGTCGCTTTAGCTTATGCCGAATCTAACTCGTTAAATGTTGGTGCGGAAGTCACTCTTTATTTAGTAATGCTTGAATTACCAGCGATCATCGTTGGCTTATTACTATACCGTCGCCTTGGGAATGGCTCTGGGCAAAACCTCTCGCTCAAAGCGCTTTGGCATGAAACACTGACGAACAAAAGCGTGATACTCCTTGTTGGTGGTGTGATTATCGGCATGATGTACGGTACACAGCAAGGTAGCCAAGTAACAAGCCTTTTAACAAACAGTTTTAAAGTTGTTCTGGCATTATTCCTACTGGAAATGGGTTTAATGGCTGCGCAAACACTGCGCCCTATTCCATGGCATCACTGGCGTTTAGCATTATTCGCACTTATAACACCTAACCTATTAGGAGCCATTGGCGTCTGTGTTGGTACAGCTCTACAACTGGAATTAGGCTCTGTAGTGATATTGGCAAGCCTTGTTGCAAGCGCTTCTTATATTGCAGCTCCTGCGGCTATTAAAGCAGCTATTCCAGATGCAGACATAGGTTTAGCCATGTTATGTTCCTTAGGGATCACCTTTCCTTTCAATGTATTACTTGGAATTGGTTTGTATCATCAAATAGCATTATTCATGAGTTAAAAATTTAACTCACAATCACTTTATGCATGAGATTTTTTTAAAAGTCGTTTAATATAAATAAAAAAGCAGTGCAAGGACATGCTATGTTCAATCAAACGCTCAGCGCCGAGCAACAGCATGTAAGTGATATTTTTATGCGCTTATGTAAGCTTTGTGAGGTGCAAAACAATGCTGAGTTAGAGCAACATTTATCGTTAACGCCTGGTTTTTGTGTGCAAAGTATCGAACTTGCTTCAGTGCCTTATCAATTGATTGATAAAGTGGCTAAAGCTACGCAAGTTAGCTTTGATTCATTACTTAATGGTTACGAACATAAAACGCTCGCGCTCGATGGACCACTATTAGAAGCAGTTAGTAGCGGTATTATCAAGAGCATAAAAAAGCTATCTATAGCGGGGTTAATTAAGGGTGATAATCAAACTCAAGAAGCACTTAGTCAACTTGCAGAAATTCAGCTTGAACAAATAGAAAAAGAGCTAAAAATACAAAGCCAGGTTAAATAACCTGGCTTTTTAATTAATTCTTACCTTTGTACATTTTGTCGTAAATGTCGGAAATGTTGTTTTTTTCATCATAGTATCGCTGTAACTCTCCAAGCGATAACTCCTTTAGGCTTTCACTATCAAAACCCATTGGCTCTACCAATTTAAAATGAGCTGCTGTTGGTGAATTTTCAATTAAAGCTGCAACCTCATTTTTTAATTCTTCAGCTTTATTAAATAGTTTAATTGCTTTGCTGATATCTGTTTCGTGCTCGGCTTGCAACGTGCACCAAACCACCTCAACAGACTTTGACCTGATTTGATCTTCAAAGATATTCTTGCGCGCAATCAACCATGTACTTGCAATCAGCAAGATGGCTAAAACAGCAATGGCTATATAAATTAGTTCAAGCATTACGATCCCTCGGTAAACTAAATGTTACTATACACCCAAACTTGGTCCGTAATACATCAGGAAAAAGCATTATAAATGATAGTACAAGGCTGATATACAACACAATAAAGCTGTAAACATAATGTATCTGGGAAAATTCTTGCTGCAAATCCAGAACAACAAATTTCACCCAAATTAAAGAGTGGAATGCACTCAAGATCATGAACAGCTTAACAACAGCGAAAAAAAGTTTGGAAAAAACAAAACTAAAAACTAGGTGGGCCTTGTACATCAAAAAGAGAGTAACGAGGTTTATAATGGTAACAACAAGATAAATATTTTGTGCACTTGCTGCCGAACTATGATTGCTGACGTATGCT
The DNA here is from genome assembly GCF_022398505.1 of Pseudoalteromonas sp. Isolate3. NCBI lineage: Bacteria > Pseudomonadati > Pseudomonadota > Gammaproteobacteria > Alteromonadales > Pseudoalteromonadaceae > Pseudoalteromonas > Pseudoalteromonas sp. Isolate3. Next base: position 2,258 of record NZ_JAKEVN010000061.1, read on the forward strand.
AATACATACTCCATTAGCAAAGCCGTAATCAAATAATTTGCACAAACAAAAGAAATGGTTACGAAATTACTAAAAAGCTCTTTATTAGCTAAGGCTTTTCTCAGTGAGTTTATCAGAGCAATAATAAAAGCTGTTGCAATTACAGCTTGAGAGGAAAAAGCTGTTGTGTATGGTTGAATTACCATCCACTTTTCATACAGGTTTTCAAAAAATTCCACTTGGTCTAACCGTTTTTTAGATTCTATGCTAAACCCTAAAAGGAAAAAAAACCAGCTTAAAGCTGGCTTCTTTAGATTAAATTATTTTTCTTTTTTCTTTGGATTCAAGATGATGATACCACCAGTATTATTTATAGTTTTCTTTTTTGGGTTTAGGATAATGATGCCACCAGTATTTTTAATTTGCTCAACTGAGTTGGTTGAAGCTGGTGCTGCGTCGTATGCTAAAGTAGATAGTAATAAAGCTGATAAAGTCATTTTTTTGTTCCTTCATTGTTAAAGATAGTTTTCGTTAGCAAATACCGAGCCACTAAAATACAAATAAGGTAAAAACTAACGACTAGGCTCTATATAAGCATAAAATTAGGCTTTTAGGCCATTTTTTATACTAACCATGTATTTAAAACATACACTGAACAGCCTCGACACCTTTAGCCCTATAATCTAACAAGCCTCTATGCCATAATTCTGTTAATTCAAAAAATAAGTCAAAGCGGCCCGACGCTTAGCAAGGTTTAATGCATGGCATATCCAGAACAACAGCAACCAACAATTTACTGGCACGACTACGAAACATTTGGCGCAAGCCCGCAAAAAGACCGCCCGAGTCAATTTGCAGGTATTCGTACCGATCTCGATTTAAATATTATTGGTGAGCCGTTAATTGAGTATTGCAAGCCAGCGGCTGATTACTTGCCCCATCCTGAAGCGTGTTTAATAACGGGCATCACACCGCAAGTTGCGATGCAAAAAGGCTTGATTGAAGCTGAGTTTATGGCAAAGATCCATGCTGAGTTTAGTCAACCGAACACCTGTGTAGCGGGTTATAACAGCATTCGCTTTGATGATGAAGTCACGCGTTACAGCTTATACCGTAACTTTTATGACCCTTACGAGCGCGAATACAAAAACAATAATAGCCGCTGGGATATCATTGATCTGGTACGAGCATGTTACGCGTTACGCCCAGAAGGCATTGAATGGCCGCTTAAAGAAGATGGATCACCGAGCTTTAAACTTGAACACCTTACTGTTGCCAATGGTATTGAACACGCTGCGGCTCACGATGCATTAAGCGATGTAACAGCAACCATAGCGTTGGCAAAATTAATAAAAGAAAAACAACCTAAGTTGTATCAGTTTTTCTTTAGCTTACGCTCTAAAAAAGCACTGGCTGATTTAGTTGATGTATTTAACATGACACCATTGGTGCACACCTCATCACGAATTCCGGCAAGTCAAGGCTGCACAAGCTGGATTGCCCCAATGAGCTTTCACCCTGTCAATAAAAACGCCATTATTTGCTTTAATTTGACTGAAGATCCGCAAGTCTTATTAGATTTATCTGTTGAAGAGCTGCGCACGCGTCTTTACACAAAACACAGTGACCTTGGTGAAGGTGAAGCACCTGTAGGCTTAAAGCTCGTGCATTTGAATAAATGCCCTATTCTCGCACCAGCAAAAACCTTATTACCAGAAAATGCAGCTCGATTAGGTATTGACCGCGAAAAGTGCTTACAAAATCTAGCCATTTTAAAAGCCAACACTGAGCTTCGCGACAAAGTAACCGAAGTGTTTAATGAACAACGTGATTATGGCGAAACAACAAACCCTGACTATCAACTTTATGATGGCTTTACCAGCCACGCTGATAAAGCTAAATTTGCCATTATTCGAGATGCAAGCCCTGAGCAATTAGCCTCAATGCAGCTTAATTTTGATGATAAAAAGTTTGCCACCTTACTATTTAGATACCGAGCTCGAAACTGGCCTCAAACACTCAGCCAAGATGAACTGGCAAAGTGGCGCCAATATTGTCAAAACAAACTAATGCATGGCGAAGATAACCCATCAATTAGTGGGCAAGATTTCATGATCACCCTTGAAAATCTGGCTCATGAAAATGATGATAACGAGAAAAATCTGCATATTTTAAAAGCCTTATACAATTACGCACAAAGCATGTAATTGAAAACGCGACAATCATTGTCGCGTTTTTATAGGTATTACTTCTTATGTAACGCTTCGATGCGCGCTAATAAACTTGAGGTGTCGTATCGGCCACCACCTAAAGCTTGTACATCAGCGTAATATTGATCAACTGTTGCCGTCATCGGCAAAGTTGCGCCGTTTGCCTTTGCCTCATCTAGAGCAATGCCTAAATCTTTACGCATCCAATCAACAGCAAAACCAAATTCGTATTCGCCAGCCCACATGGTTTTGTAGCGGTTTTCCATCTGCCATGAGCCTGCTGCACCTTTAGAGATGGTTTCAATGACCTTTTCTCCATCAAGGCCGGCTTGTTTTGCAAAGTGTAATCCCTCGGCTAAGCCCTGCACCACACCGGCAATACAAATCTGATTAACCATTTTACAAAGTTGGCCAGAGCCTACTTCGCCTAATAATTGGCTAAAGCGACTAAAAGCAGCCATCACAGGCTGAACAACATTAAAATCAGCTTCATCGCCACCAACCATCACGGTTAACACGCCATTTTCTGCACCTGCTTGACCACCAGAGACTGGCGCATCTAAAAATGCAATACCCTGCTGTTTAGCTTGAGCTCCTACTTCACGTGCAACTTCAGCCGACGTTGTAGTGTGGTCTACTAAATAGCTCCCCTCATGCATACTTACAAGAACACCATTTTCACCATAAACAACTGAACGTAAATCGTCATCATTGCCTACACACATGAAAACGATATCAGCACCTTTAGCTGCTTCACTTGGCGTTTCACAATAACTACCTTGATATTCTGAAACCCACTTTTGCGCTTTAGCTGTTGTGCGGTTGTAAACTGTCACGTTGTGACCTGCGTTAGCAAGGTGACCCGCCATTGGGTAACCCATTACACCTAATCCGATGAAGGCGACTTTCATTGACATAAAACTGACCTATTTGAGTGATAAATTAGTAACAATTTCATTATCTCAACCGATTAACTAAAAAGCGAATGAAAAAAAGTTCATTTAAACCAGTCAAAAACACACAGGTAACACATGGATAGTATATATCGTTTCAACGCCCAGCTTGCATCTGGTGAAAATTTTAGCCTTGAATCGCTACAAGGAAAAACAGCGCTTATCGTCAATATTGCCAGTAAATGTAATTTTTCAGTGCAAATGGCAAGCCTTGAAAAGCTCTATCAAGACTATAAACAGCAAGGATTTACTGTGCTTGGGTTTGCATGTAATCAATTTGGCCACAATGAGCCCCTTGATGGCAATGAGCTACAAGCTTTTTATCAGCAGCACTTTGATGTCAGTTTTCCTATTTTTAACAAAGTATTAGTTAACGGCCCTGATGCCCACCCTTTATTTAATCATTTAAAGTGTCATACCCGTGGAATTGCACAAAACCGCGCAATTAAATGGAATTTCACCAAATTTCTTATAAACTCAGAGGGTCAACTCGTTGCGCGATATGCCCCGCGTACCAAACCCGAAACCCTCAAAATGGTGATAGAGAGTAATTTAAATGATGAAACTGGCCTTATTCAGTGCGCAAAAATATGAGCAACCGTTTTTTGAAAGGAATCTAACTGAATACGCTGACTCTGTTTCGCTCAGTTATTTTGAGCAGTCTTTAAACATCAATACAACTCCTCTTTGTAAAGGCTTCGATGCGGTGTGCGTGTTTGTAAACGATACTGTCGACAAGCACGTCATTGCAGATATGGCAGCTGTAGGCATAAAAGCAATCTTATTACGCTGTGCAGGTTTTAATAATGTAGACCTTGATGCAGCCAAAGAGCATAACATCAAGGTTTGCCGCGTCCCGGCTTATAGCCCCGAAGCTGTCGCAGAGCATTGTATTGCTCTAATGCTAACGCTCAACCGTAAAACCCACAAAGCCTTTAACCGTGTACGTGAAGGTAACTTTGATTTAAACGGCTTACTTGGCTTTAATCTGTTTAAAAAAACCATTGGGATAATAGGCTGTGGCAAAATCGGTTTAGCTTTAGTGAATATTTTAAATGGCTTTGGGGCTAAAGTACTCGTCTGTGACCCAATGGCAAGTGAAGGCCCTTATACTTTATGTGATTTAGACACATTGCTCACACAAAGTGATGTCATCTCTTTACATTGCCCACTCAACGAGCACACCCATCATTTAATTGATAGCAGTGCATTTAAAAAAATGAAAGACGGTGTTATGTTAATTAACACCTCTCGTGGTGCACTTCTCGATAGCCAAGCATGTATTCAAGCGCTTAAGTCTAAAAAGCTCGGACACTTAGGACTTGATGTGTATGAGCAAGAGTCAGAGTTATTCTTTAAAGATCATCGCGAAGAAATCATGCAAGACGATATTTTTTCACGCCTTATTAGCTTTCCGAATGTGTTAGTGACAGGCCACCAAGGCTTCTTCACCCAAGAAGCGCTTAGCGAAATAGCCTGCACCACACTACAAAGTGCTAATGAAATAAGCCAAGGCTTACCATTAACTAACGAAGTTAGTTAATGAGTGCGTACCTTAGACTAAAAAAGGCGTGAGGTTTAAACCCCACGCCTTTTTACTTTTGTCTTTTACCTCGAAACTAAAAACTTGTAACTCGCAGCTCAAGACTCTATTTCAACAACGCCACGTTCACAAATACTGCTGTCATTAATAACGGGCACACAAAGCGAATATACTGAGCAAACCAATAATGAGGGCCGCTCGAGACTTGATGCAATTTATTACCACGTTGCCATAACCAGCCTACAGTAATGAAATAGAACAGTCCCATTAAAGGAAGTTGGTACTGCGTAAGCACCATAATCACCAAACCAAATAACCAGTCAAAATTTAAGATAATAACTGACGAAGCGATAAAGACGATTAACGTTACAAATAAAGTCGCTTTTTTGCGCTCTATACTGTGGTTCTCAACTAAAAATGCCACTGGAATTTCAGTTGATGAAATTGTTGATGTAACAGAAGCTATTGACATTAACACGAAGAACAATAAACCAACGAGTAAGCCCATTTGCCCCATAGTACTAAACAGCTCAGGTAAAATTGCAAAAATTAACTGCCCTTCACCTACTAATTTACCGTTGCTAAACACTTCTACACCGTTATGCTGAGCAACAAAAATAGCTGGTATAATCAATAAACCCGCTAAAAAGGCAACCCCCGTATCTAGCAACGCCACTGTTCCGGTTAGTTTAGGAAGGTTCGCATCAGGCTTTAAATATGAGCCATAAACCATCATACAGCCTACACCTAACGACAATGAAAAGAACGCTTGCCCCATTGCCGCAATAATTAAGTTTGCATCAAGAATTTGACTAAAATCTGGCACTAAGTAGGCTGCAAAGCCATCCATCGCACCATCTAGGGTCGCGATATAAGCAATTAACGCCACTAATAACACTAGCAATAATGGCATTAAACGGCGTGACCAAGTCTCGATTCCTGATTTAACCCCTTTTAAGATAATACTCGCAGTTAGAATAAGCATCAGCGGCGTAAACACAAAGTTGCGTGCCATTGAATCACTATGCAAAAAGTTACTTAACTCAGTAAAACCCAAGAAGCTAGCGATTGGCTCAAGTGCATACGCTAACATCCAACCTGCGACTATCGAATAAAAGCTTAACATCACAATTGCACCAAACAGACCTATGTAGCCTGCTGCAGCGCCCACTTTAGGAGCCGTATCTTGCCATGCATTGGATAATGCTTTTACCGGATTAGCTTGCGCTTGGTGGCCTAAATACAGCTCAGTATAAAGGGCTGGAAGCGCTAATAAGAAGATAACAATGAAGTAAACAAGTAAAAATGCACCGCCGCCATGGTTTGCCGCTTGTGTTGGAAAGCCCCAAATATTACCTAAACCTACCGCCGCACCTGAAGCGGCTAATACGAAACCTAGTCGGCTGTGAAAGCCGTCACGAACTTGTGCCATACATCTATAAATCTGTTATTATTTTTCCTCATTAAACCATAATTACAGCCAACTGCGTAAACTATTTGAGTTGTTCGTGCTCTTACAAGTTCATTTGCTGTAAAAATAAACAAAACTAAATACGAACCCCCGTATAAGCGTTAAATCATGAGCAGCCACTATTTTTCAAACACCTTAGTTATTAATCTGCAGCCGAACAACACGGCACAGCAAATTATGCTAATGGAAGCATCAAACATCGATATTTCAAGCTTAGCTATTGAAAAATTGCTCAGTGAGTTTGAATTATGTGTACTTGAAAAACGCAAAGTGCCCGCAGCTAAACAAGAGTATTTAGCGACTCGCTTAACGTTAAAGTATTTATACAAACATACTTACCCTCATGATGATTTAGCGCTCAATGAAATATCAAGCCAATTTGATGACAAAGACAGTAAGCTGAAACTACATACACCCGTTAGAGAGTCTGTTTGGGCTTGCTTATCTCATTCAAATGGTTTGATAGGTGCTGCCCTCAACCCAGCTCAGCAGCTGCTTGGTTTTGATATTGAACAAAGCAACAAACCTCGCCCTTTTATCAAGCTTGCAAAGCATTTTTATCATCAAGATGAAGTTGACTTAATCAGCAGTTTTGATGCACCCGATGAACAGGCACAGTGTTTTTTTAGAATTTGGACATTAAAAGAAGCCCTTGCTAAGGCAAGTGCTCAGCCGATTGCGAAACTGCTCGCTCCCAATGTATTTGAAGAAATACGTAAACATAATTTCTGCGCTAGAAGTAATTGTATTGAAGGCTTTGACATAAGTGTTGTGGCACAAAAAAGCACTGACTGGCAGTGCTCTTTTATTAGCTTTAGCGACTTACGCCGCGACTTGGCTTTCTAATAATCGGCTGTGAATTGCCTGCACAACGTCATCTGACTCGCTTTGCTCCACCAAAAAGCACAGGTTATGTTTACTTGCACCGTGGCAAATTAAACGAATATTAAAGTCGCTTAATACCTGCATTAAATTCATTTCTTGCTGACGTAATTGAATTTCAGAACCAATTAAAGCCACCAGCGTTAAGTTATTCTCGACCGACACATGACAAAACTCAGAAAGCTTATCTAAACAAGCTTGATCCAGCTCAGGGCGTGATGCATTTGGCGCGTTATCTAAAGTGATTGCAACACTGATCTCGGAGGTAGTAACCAAATCAACCGAAATATTAAACTCACTTAAAATGGTGAAAACACGCGCTAAGAAACCACTAGCAAGGAGCATTTCTGGGCTTTTGACTGTTAATAGAATTTGGTTTTTACGCTGTGTTACTGCACGAATACCTGGTTGCTGAGACTTTTCTTTTTCAATCCATGTACCACCTAATTGTGGCTCACGGCTTGAACCAACAAACACACTAATATGACTACGGCTCGCAGGTAAAATGGTTGCAGGATGCAGTACTTTTGCACCAAACGTTGCCATCTCTGCCGCTTCATCAAAACTCAAGCGTGCAATTGGGCTTGCTTTAGCGCATAAACGCGGATCAGTACTGAAAATACCCACAACATCAGTCCAAATATGCACGCTTTTTGCGTTAATTGCTTCTGCAAGTAATGCCGCGCTGTAATCTGAACCTCCACGCCCTAAAGTGGTTGTTTGATTATGTTCATTGCTACCAATAAAACCCTGAGTTACTACAACGTGGTCATCAAGTAGCGGCACTAGATGCTCTTTAGCAGCCGCAGCGGTTGCTGCAACATTCGGTGTTGCTTTAGCAAATTGGCTATCTGTTTTTAGCACCTTGCGTACATCAAAACGCACCGCATCAAGACCTTGCCCACGCAATACTTGTGTAAATAAATACGATGATAAACGCTCACCAAAGCTAAGTAGCTCATCTTGCTCCGCTACTGACTTAACCCCTTCTGATGCCAGTTTTTGAAAGGCTTTGAGGGTTTCATTAAAGCCATGAGCTAAGTCAGCATCAAGCGATAGCTCAGCTAAAATAGCTTCTTGAATGGCTACCACACCTGTGATGTGCTCGTCACGCTCAGCCGCGCTCAAATCAGCTTTACACAATGCAACTAAATGATTTGTCACGCCAGCACTGGCACTCACAGCAACAATACGAACTTGATTATCAGCACAAATGATTTCTGCGCAGCGGCTCATAGCATCAAAGTTAGCTACACTGGTGCCACCAAATTTTGCAACAACGTAATCTGATTTTGTGTTGGCGGCTAATTGGGTATTCATGTCGTCTCCTTTTGTGGAAAACTATCCACAGTAATTCAAGAAGAACTCGGCAAGGGGGTGCTTTGAAAATAAAGAGTAGTCCATGCCAGAAGCTCTCCACCTAGTTTGGTGACAGTTTTGAGGATTCAGCCCCATAAACCGAAAAGTAACCGTGACGTCCGGCTAATTTTCTCGGCGAGTACTTCCCTCATTAATGGTCATCGGCGTTCGTCACCTCACATTAACTACCTAAGTATCGCACCTCTTCTGAATGTTAAGTTAACACCTGGTTAAAATAACAAAGCCTGCTAAAAAAGCAGGCTTTGAAAGTTAACGTTTAGACGTCTAGCTGTCAAGTTGTTTTATGAAATTAAACTGCCTGCTAAGTGCGACCCGTAATAGCCAACGGTATAAGCAATTAATAAATAAACTGACATTTTAAGATAGCTCATAAAGGTCAGTGCTTTTACTTTACTCATGGCGATAATACCTGCCGCAGAGCCGATAATAAGCATTGAACCACCTACCCCTGTTGCGTATGTAAACGACAACCACTGCTGTGGACTCATCACAATATCTGCTTTTAAAAGTGCTGCAGTTAAAGGTACGTTATCTACCGCTGCTGATAATAGCCCCATCATGTAGTTTGCATACTCAGGCGCCATCAACTCATATAGGTGAGTAAACTTAGCAAGCATACCTACTTCTTTTAATGCACCAACCAGCAATAACACACCTACGAAGAACAATAAGGTGTCGTACTCAATCTCACGAATATAATCGATAATTTTTTTGTTGACGTCTTTTTTGCGCATTAAGAATTGCGCAACCAAAAACATTAGTGATAAACCAAATAAAAAGGTTAAAAGCGGTGGCACATTATAAAGCACGCTCAAAGTTAACGTGGCAATAATCGTCGAGAAGAAGATAACCGCAATGGTAATATCTGTTTTTTCAATACGACGAGCTGTTTGCTTTTCAAATACTACATTACCCGACATACCTACCGATAACATTGCCGCAAGCAGTGCAACACTTGTCAGTGCAGGCGCAATTAATAATAGTAAATTAGCAATGGTGACCTTTTCGTCTAAGAAAATCATCAGAGTTGTAACATCACCCGTGATCAACGACACCCCACCCGAGTTAACACTAAATACAATCAAGGTTGCATATTTTATTAATTTTTTTGGATCTAATTTTAGTGACATCACCACCGCAAGTGAGATTAAAGTCGCAGTTATATTGTCTGATATCGATGAAAATAAGAACGAAAAGCCACCAATCAGAAACATCAACTTTCGTTCACTGATTTGATTTGGCATAATTTTATGAACAATATTCTGGATAAAGCCTTTAGAGTTTAAATACGCAACAAAGGTCATCGCTGCCATTAAAAACAGCCATAAAGTCGCGATCTCTAATATATTGTGATCCAGTTGATGTTGTATGGTTTCTGGGCTTTGCCCATGAATTGGAGAGATAAATAAGATAATCCAGCATAAAGTGCCAAAAAAAAGCGTCGTTTTGGCCTTGTTTACATGGATAATATCCTCTATAACGATAAGCAAAAATGCCACCGCTATCAGGGTTAGGATAAGTGGGGTTACCATGGTGTTTGAACAACCTTTATAATAATGTAAAAATTGTAAGTCGAGTGTTTCGGCGCGGATTCTAGCAGCATAGAAAGCATAAAACTATTATCAATTACATAATTTACTACTAATCGCTAACACCTAAGTCTGAATTTACTGGAGCCTTATGATCCCAGCTAAAAAGTTATTAAATACCCTTACTGAACATTGGGGGGTGTTAGAACTGCTATTTAAACGTTTTAAGATGGCTGATTTCAGTTTGAAAGACGTACAAAATGCGATAAAACAAAAACAACCTTCATGGTCAAATGAACGCATTTATAAGGAAACAAATCGTTTATTAAATCAAGATATTATCATTCCATTAGCGAAATCATCGCAATTAGAAATCAATCGAGCGATTGCTGATTTTGCGACTTTCTTGCTACAAGAAGAACACCTAGGTCTTGCCCAAGAAATTAGTGTACTAGTTGATGATTTAGCTCGCCTTGGTAGTCGCTTGGCTAAAGCAGGTGAAATTGAAGATTACGACGAGCTACGCCGCTTTAGCCGTATTATGGATGATCGGGTACGTAAAATAATGAAATTGTTTGCCCACAATGAAAACGCGATTTTAAATATTGTTGAGCAAGCTAAAGCAAACAACGCCGTGCAATCTTTGCAAAAGCGCTATCAAGCAGTGATCGAAGCGTTTGATGAATACATTGAACCTATGCTTGAAATGGTTGATATACGTGGTGACTTCCACGCTTGCTTTAACACCATCGAAACGCAAATAAGCGCACAAATCGAACAAATTGACCGCCTAGGTAAGTCATATCAAGACAAACGCATGCTTGAGCAATTGCGAACCCGTATTTTAGAAATGCATTTAGTTGGTCGTGAAAGCTTACGTAAAAGCGCCGATATGCTAATGCCGCTACGTGAAGAATTACGCCGTAACAACCTAATTACTCGCCAAGCAGCCAAAGTACTTGGTTTAGTGCGTAAAAATGGCGTTGATAACATGCTAAGTGCGGTACAACCTAACTTTGTCTCGGATGCACAACGCTTTTCACTTGGTCAACAACGTCATATCGTGGCCTATATGGCAGGCTTAGTCGACTTTGAGCACGATGAATATCAGCTACCAGAGCATGATGATGTGCCCGCCTATCAAAGCCCGCATATCCCTGATTACAACGACGTTAAAACACAATTTAGAAAACGCTTTAAAAAAGCCAGCAAAAAAGCTCAGCCGCTGCTTAGTTTCTTAGATGAAAGCTACCCAGATCTAGAAGCTGACGAAATGCTGTTCTTGTATCAAAAATTAATTAGCGATGGCGACCTTGAAATTAGCCAAAGCCAAGAGAAAGTAAAAATAAAAATTGCCCAGCAAAACTTCTCTCTTTACCCATTTAACTCATCGATTGCTGACGATAAAAAAGCAACAGAGCAATAACCATGACAGATATTAATTTAGATGATTTAACGCATCTGCAAGCTATTAATAAAAAGCTCACGTCAGGCTACCACATTAGTGAACAAGACACGCTGATGTGGCAAGAGCTTGACCAACACATTGATGCCTACCGTGCCCTTTTTAATGCACTCGGCCATGACCTACAGCATGATAGCCGTGGCTATTACTATTTTGGTAGTGACGAGAGCACCCCAAACATGGGTAAAATTTCACGTGCCATCGCGCTGACTATCTACATCTTGATTGAGCACTATGCCAATACAGGTAAAGATCCTATGCGTGCCTTATTTGACGAGGTAAACGACCTTGAACTGATGCAAACCTTAGTGCAAATCAACAAGCACTTGTTTGATCAATTAGAAATATTCTCTGGCTCAGATTTACGTAAAGATGTGTACCTACGTATGGTGCGTTTAGGCCTTGCTCGCGAAGTAGAAAATGGCTTTATGCTGCAAGCGCCAATTTATCGTTATATCGATGCATTAATGGAAGTAAACGAAGAAACCTATCTAGGAGATGACGAATAATGCAAAGCCAAAGCCTTTACGGACTCAGCAAACTTGCGCTTTTAAATACCGCAGGCTATGCAAAATGCGTGATCCCACTGGATAAAAGTAGCTCAATTTGTGCACCGAATAATACCGGTAAAAGCTCTGTTATTAATGCCCTGCAATTTCCGTTAATTAATGATTTACGCTTAACAGAATGGGATGGCCACGATTTAGACGAAACTCGTAAGTTCTACTTTTCGTCAGATCAATCCTATATTTTACTTGAAGCTGACCTACCTAATGGCCCTGTGGTTATTGGTGTTGCTGGCCTTGGTAAAATTGCTGGTTATGCGCATCAGTTTTTTTGCTATCAAGGTAAGTTAAACCTAGATCACTACACCCAAGGCAAGACAATTGTAAAATTCACCAAGCTTTTTAATCACTTAAAAGAGCAAGGTTTCAACCCAATTGAATTAAAAGCGCAAGAGCTGAACGCCCTACTTACTGGCGGCGCAACCCCGTTTGATGGCGATATCAATTTAAAGATGATCCCACTCAATAACGTGCAAGACTCTGCAATTTACAAAGAAATTTTCCGCCGTATTCTTAACTTGCACAAGTTAGGAGCCAGTGATGTTAAGCGCTTTATGTTACGTGTATTTGAGCGTCATATGTCAAATTCACGGGTCGATTTTTATGAAGTATGGCGACGTTCATTCGATAAGGTAAATCGCGCTAAACGTGAATTAAAAGCGCTTGAGTCAATGCAAGAGCCTATCGCAGCCCTTGAATCTATGCTTGAGAATCAAACAGTTTTAAAAGGCAAACTTGCCGCCTATGCGCCAAAAATTGACCAAGCACTGATTGACTTTGAAACCTATCAACAAGAGCAACTCACTGAGCTAAATATTGCCCTTGAAGATATCGAGCACGAAAAACATGAGTTCGACCAAAAGCAGCAGCTGTATATTCAGCAATCACGTGACATTGAGCGTAAGCAAACTCAAATTGAGCAGTGGTTTTTAGACTATCGAGCACTTAAATCTGAGTTTGAACTAGTTAACAAAGCCACCTTAAAAGTAAGCCTTACGCAGCTTAAACAAGATTATGAGTCGCTTTCGCATTCATTAAGCAGTGCCCAAGGTCAAAGCTTACACACGCTTGATTACCGTATTAGCGAAACACAAAAGCAAATTAAGAGCTTAAAACTACAGCTAAAGAACCTCGAGTTCAATTTATTCACCCGTATGCGTGAAGATTTATCTTTAAAAGAAGTTGAAGAAATTTCGCGTATTTTAAACCCAGATATCTTATCGTTTGCCACCACCAGCAATGGTGATGTTGATATCACAGACGAAGATGCCTTCGGTGAGTTTTTAGAGCAGTTATCGGCAAACGTAAAAGGCGGTGTACTGACTCTTCCTGGTGCGACGATTAAACTAAAAAAGCTAAGCCCTGTGCAAATGCAAACGGGCGAAAACAAAGAGCAATTAACTGCGCAACTCGCTGCACTTGAAAACTCCCTGAAAGAGTTTAAACAACAGCGCGAAGTAGCTGCTAATGTCGCTGAAAAGCAAAAAGAAAAAGATGCCTTGTATGATGAGCTAATGGCCTCTGAAGAAGCATTAAAACGCTTTGAACAATTTGAAGTGATGCAGCAATCTGTCGATGCTCAAACTCTGCTAAAAGAGCAATTAAATGCAGAACGCGAACAAGTTGACGACTACCTGCAAGACATTCAAAAGAACAGTGGCTCAATTAGCGATCGTCGCTCAATTATCAAGTCGAAAAAAGATTTGCTTGCGCGCCAAGCTGACCGCTTACGCCAAGTTAAATCTGAACGTATCGATCACACACTTGATTTTTACTCAGGAAAAGTCACACCATACATGATTGAAATCAGTATTGATTTTGATAATTTAAGCGATCTCATTCATCACTTTAACAAAGACTGCCAAGAGCTACGTAACTTTGATATCAACGTACGTAACACCTACATGCATATTTATAATGCGGGTATTACTAAATTTGATAACGAAAACGATGAGTTTACTAAATACGAAAAGCTTATCAGCGCGTTTCATAACATTGATAACGAGCGCGATGCTGTTGAGCGTCAAGGCCGAGTTGCATTAACCGAAGTGGCAGCTACCATTAAAGGCTTGCGTGAAGACTTAGACCGCTTGCGCCGTGAAATGAATAGCTTTAATAAAGGCATTAGTCAACATCGGATCTCTAACCTTCAAGCATTCAAAATTAATGTTATCCCGCGCAAGATGCTGGTTGATAGCATTGATACCATCATTAGTACCTCAAATCAGTTTGAGCAAGGCGATACCCTCGACTTATTAAGCCAAGAGCCTTATAGCGAGTCTGCGGTAAACGAAGCAAAAGATCATTTAATTAAGCTTGCTTCTGAAAAAGCAGGTTTAACACTGACAGACTTGTTCGATATTCGCTTTGAAGTGGTAAATCGTGCTGGTGACACTGAGCACTTCGAGAAAATCGACTCAGCCGGCTCTAACGGTACCCGGATTACCATTAAGTTACTTTGTGGCATGCTGTTTATTCGTTACTTATTAAGCGATCAAGAGCAAAACCTGTATCGTATTCCGATTTATATCGATGAAGCTGCCGATATCGACCCGCAAAACCAAAAAGCAATTATCGAAACAGCACTTAGCTTTGGCTTCGTGCCGATTTTTGCCTCAGTTAAACCACAAGTTAGCTGTGATTACATTGTCCCTATTCGTACTGTCAAAGATGGGGTGCAAAACTGGGTCGATGAAAAAGACTGGATAGAAGTTGAACACAGTGCTTAATTACAAACTATTACAGTACTTATTTGTAAATGTGCCATAGTATTTAAATAATCATTCAGTTGAGTATTATTTGTGTTATGTTATCAATCAAGTAGTGGGAAATTTGCCAAGGAGCAAACAATATGAAGAACTTATTAATCGCGACGGCTGTATTATTTTTAGCGGCTTGTGCTAAAACGCCTGATTGGGATTACGACAAATCTGCAGATTTTAGTAATTATAAAACCTTCTCTTGGGTACCTAATGCCAGCTTGACTAAAAACGTAGCGAACTACCAAATTAGTCCTTTAATGGAAAAACGTGTGCGTGAAGCAGTTAATGCCGAACTTGAAAAAAGCGGCATGAAGCTTGTTGATGTAGCGCAAGCAGATGTACTTATTAACTATCATGCATCAGTTGATACTAAAATTGATGTAGATACCTTCAACGTAGGTTACGGTGCACGCTGGAATTACTGGGGTATGGGTTATAACACGCAAACAACAACTCGCGAATACGAAGTCGGTACGTTAATTTTAGACGTAGTAGACCGTGCTTCTAACCAATTAGTTTGGCGTGGTGCTAAAGAAGGTCGTTTGCAAAAGAACCAATCACCTGAAAAGCGCACTGAAGTTATCAAAGAAACTGTTGCTAACATTCTCAGTAACTTTCCACCGCAATCAATTAATCAAAACTAAATGCCGTTTTAGTAAAAAGACCGCGCACTTGGCGCGGTTTTTTATTGCCTGCTGAAATCTGGTTGGAGTGGTATAACTCAGTGATTCAGATACAATACCCGCAATTTTCAGTGCGCCTAACTAGCCCACTACCCCAGATTAAACAAAATCAAGAGAGTTTTAGATGGTACGCGCAGTACAGCTTACACTTCCCGCTTTATTCGTCACTTGCTCAGTGCTAGCAGAAGACACCAACAATATTGAACAAATCACCGTTGAAGTTTCAGCAACCGCAAATAAAGAACCGGTTGGTACTTTTGATGCGCCGGTATCAAACTTAGAATATGACCCACGTGTCGATTTGCAATCACGCAATATGGCTGAAGCACAAGCTGATGTCACTATTCGTGGTGGTATCTTCGAAAATACTGGCTTTCGTGTCGGAAGCAGTACATTATTTGACCCTCAATCTGGTCACTACTTTGCTGAAATTCCTATTGCCCCACAGATGCTAACAGGCCCTTCAGTACTTACAGGGGCTGATAATGCCCTTTATGGTATGAATAGCTCGGTTGGCACGGTTTCATTTGGCTGGCGCCCTATCACAAGCACTGGCAGCGTTTCACTTGGCACAGGTACGAATGGCTTTAATTTACAAAGCATTCATGCCGCCCATAGCCAAAAGCTGGATAGCAAACCTGATTGGCGATTAGGTTTTGAGGGTGAATACTCGCACTCAAAAAGCGATGGCTCAATTGATAATGGCGACCACGACTTTGAACGTGCCTCAGCACGCGTTCAACTTGCAAGCGATACCTCGCAAACTGATTTAGTGTTCGGACGCCAAGAAAAATTTTTTGGTTGGCCAAATCTTTACACGCCATTTAACTTTAACGAAACCGAAGATCTTGAAACCAAGCTTTTCATGCTCAATCACAAGCAAATGTATGGTGATAGCAGTACCTTTGAAGTGACTGGTTATTATCGTAAACATAACGACCATTATGTATTGTCTCGTGAAAACCCAGCTATTTTTGAAGCGTTTCACGAAACCACCGTTAAGTCATTGGCACTCTCTGGACGTCACCGTTTAAATGACCACTATGCAATTAATTATGCTGGGCAATTTATTGCTGATGAGATTGAATCAACATCTCTTGAAAACAACTTTACGTCACGCAATTACACTAAGCTAAGTATCTTGCCTGAATACAAGACGGCCCTTACAGCTAACAAAGAGCTTACGGTTCGTGTTGGTGCTGCTTTTGATGATACTAACCGTGATAGTTCAGATACCTCCTTTATTGCAGATGCAAGCCTTAAAGTAGCTAATCAAAATGACAGTGAACATACTTGGTACGCATCATACGCCGAAGCAACACAAGTTCCCGGTTTCACCGCAATCGGCGGCAGTGAAACGGGCGGGTTATTCAGAAGTAATTACAGCCTTGAGCGCGAAACCACCGATAACCTTGAATTAGGTTTACTAATTGAACAATCTTCGTGGCGTTTAGATTCAGCTATTTTCTACCGCAAAGATAAAAACCTTACGGATTGGACATATCGCTTTGATGCAACTTCAGCACGTTTTGCAAACCCGGTTGATATAGACACCTTAGGCGTTGAGTTTTTAGCGAATAAATCGTTTGAAAGCGCTGAGTTGATTGCCAGCTACACCTATTTAGAAAAGTCAGAAGACTATGGCACGGCAGATATTGATGCGAGCTTTTATGCGCTTAACTACCCTGATCACCGTGTAACACTGGGTGCAGTATGGCAACCAATGGATGTGCTTGAGTTGCGTATCGATAACGAATGGCGTAAACAACATAGTAACCGCCTACGTAGCTCTGATGATGAAGCCTTCTTCACGCAGTTAACAGTAAAGTTCACGCCAGCCCAGCTTGATAATGTGTTTGTTACCTTTGCAGCTGACAATATTTGGGATGAATCATTCGAAGAAGTCCCGGGTACCCCTGGTCGCGGCGAGCAATATACTCTTAGCGCTACTTATACGTGGTAAGTAAAAACAACAATGCCAGTCAATTGACTGGCATTGTTGTGACACGTTTTCTTCTAAGATCTTTAGAACACCACAGTCAAATTTATTTAAAATGCCATAGCGAAAACTGTGACTTTAAAAAATAACCTAATTTATCCCAGTAACTGTTAAAAAATGTTAAGGGTTTAATTTTTTTAAGTCATCTGCTCAAGTTCGGTAATTAAATACAATGCTTGTTCATTTGTCGTGCCACACACATCAATAGTGGCAGAAAAATCACTACACACCTTGGGCCTTGATTCATCACCAAATAATTTACACAGGTTATTATTATCCAGTTGAATACAGCGCTCTCCCGCCGCTTTCCCGTTGGGCATTCCTGGGATCGGTGAGCTAATACTGGGTGCAATACAACAGGCGCCACAGCCTAATCTACATGCCATTTTATCTGTCATTGAGTACCTCTTATAGAACCTTTGTAGCGCCTTTGTAATATGTGTAATGGTTTGTTACATCTTCGAACGCCTTGTAAACACTTTATTGCGTATGCTTAGCCTATCAAATTTATTTTTAATTACCGTCAACCGTGAGGGACTATCCCGTGGCTAGTAAAAAACAAATCATTCTCCCTATCGCCGTATTAGTCGGCGGACTTGGAATGGCATTCGCATTTGCCTCTATGAAGCAAGCGCCGGTCGAAAAACCAGAACAAGATTTGCGACCGCTTGTATCAATTAAACCGTTAAGCTTTGACGCCATTACCCTTGATGTAAAATCATACGGTATCGTTAAACCTAAAAACCAAACTGAACTTGTTGCGCAAGTGAGTGGTCAGGTTGTCTCGCTGTCAGATCAATTTGTACAAGGCGGATTTGTTAAGCAAGGCGATATTCTAGCACGTATTGACCCAAATGATTACGAAGCTGCACTCATTGAAGCAGAAGCAGGTCTGGCGCAAGCAAGCTCTGCTCTTGAAATTGAACGCGCGCAAGTATCTGTTGCACAAGCTGAGTGGGACCGCATCAAAGGTGACTCAAACCAAGTTATTCCATCTGAGCTGTATTTACGTAAACCGCAACTCGCTGAAAAGCTTGCAAACTACCGTGCTGCTCAAGCCAGTGTAAAACGCGCAAAACGTAATCTTGAGCGCACATACATTAAAGCGCCATACGATGCCATTATCGACGAGCGCCTGATTAGTTTAGGTAGTGTGGTAAACCCGGGTAATAGCTTTGGTAGCCTAAGCTCAACATCACTGGCTGAAATTCGCTTACCTGTTGCAGATAAAGACCTACAATACCTAAATAACCAAGGAATTGGTGCAAGCGTATCAATTAATGCTGAATTTGCAGGTAAACAAACAACGTGGCAAGCGACTATTGTACGCAGCGAAGGGGTCGTTGACCAACGCAGCCGCATGAATTACCTAGTAGCACAAGTAGCAACGCCTTATGAGCAAAAGCAGCCATTACGTTTTGGCTCATACATTAATGCCACTATCGAAGGTCGAGCATTAGATAATGCGATTGTTGTTCCTCACCACTTAGTTAAAGACAACAAGGTAGCTGTTTTACAAGATGGCGAAACACTTACTTTTAAAACACTTAACATTGTGCGCGAACAAAATGGCATGGTGATCGCCGATAATGGCCTTGCTAACGGTGAGCAACTTATTACCTCAGCACTTGAATACCCAACTGAAGGCATGGCGGTCAAGCTAGATGACGCAAAACTAAGTGTGCCAACAACGCAGCTAGCGTTAAAAGAGGAATAAGCCATGACCACGCACAGAGAAAAAGGGCTTATTGCCTGGTTTGCACGCAACCCAGTTGCTGCAAACTTACTTATGATCTTTATTTTAGTGGGCGGCTTATTGACTGCAATGTCAGTGCGTAAG
Source organism: Pseudoalteromonas sp. Isolate3 (assembly GCF_022398505.1). Classification (NCBI taxonomy): domain Bacteria; kingdom Pseudomonadati; phylum Pseudomonadota; class Gammaproteobacteria; order Alteromonadales; family Pseudoalteromonadaceae; genus Pseudoalteromonas; species Pseudoalteromonas sp. Isolate3. Next base: position 21,520 of record NZ_JAKEVN010000061.1, read on the forward strand.
CAAATGTTCCCACAGTTTGAAAGTAACTGGATCAGTATTCAAGCTGTCTACCCAGGGGCTGCACCACAAGAGGTAGAAGAAGGCATAACCATAAAGGTCGAAGAGTCTTTAGAGGGCCTCGAAGGCATTAAACGTTTAATTACTTATTCGAACCGTGGTTTTTCACAAGCTTGGATAGAAATCGAAGAAAAGTACGACCCGCAAGAAGTACTCGATGAAATCAAGATGCAGGTTGATTCAATCAATACCTTCCCTGCTGAGATGGAACGCCCAATTGTTCGCCGTGAAAAGTTTGAGCAAGAAGTTATGATACTCGCGCTGTATGGCGATATGAGTAACTACCAGCTCAAAGAACTTGGTAACGACATAAAAGATGAACTACAAGCTTTACCACAAATTAACTTGGTCAACTTTTACAGTGGCTTAAACTACGAAATTGGCATTGAAATCAGCCCAGATAAACTACGTGAGTATGGTTTAACTTTCCGTGATATTGCCACAGCTGTGCGCAGCTTCTCTGCCAATATGTCAGCAGGTCAAATTCGCTCTGAAAATGGCTACATTTCAATGCGTGTTGAAAACCAAGCGTATCGTGGTAAAGAGTTCGAAAAGCTGCCTTTATTACACTTACCTGATGGCGCCCAAGTTTTCTTGGGTGATGTGGCAACAATTAACGATGGCTTTGAAGAAGGCCTGCAATATTCTAAGTACAATGGTAAAAATTCACTGACTTTTGAAGTAAATGCTTCGAAAGATCAAGACATCACTAAGGTTGCTGCAGTATTAAAAAAATACCTAGCAGATAAAGCGCCACAGTTACCAGCAGGTGTAAAGCTATCGCCAATTGTTGATTTAACTTATTACCTTGAAGGTCGTCTAAACATGATGATCGACAACATGATTTGGGGTGGTATTTTAGTTATGGTGGTACTTGCCCTATTCTTGCCACTGCGCTTAGCGTTTTGGGTCATGATGGGTTTACCTGTATCATTCCTAGGTGCATTTTTAATGATGCCACTTGGCTTTATAGACATCACTGTTAACTTAGCTTCTTTATTCGCATTTATACTGGTGCTAGGGATAGTCGTTGATGATGCAATCGTCGTCGGTGAGTCAGCCAGTGCTGAAATTGAAAAGCACGGTCACAGCCTAGATAATGTAGTGCGTGGTGTAAAACGCGTTGCAATTCCTGCAACCTTTGGTGTATTGACTACTATCGCCGCATTCTTACCGCAAACACTGGCATCAGGGCCTGGTTCTGCCTTTTCTAAAGCCATTGGTGGCGTAATTATCCTTTGCTTAATTTTCTCATTGATTGAATCAAAACTGATTCTACCGGCTCACTTAGCGGCCATGAAAAATAAACCTGCTAACCCTAAAAATCCATTACACCGCTTGCGTTTAGGTATGGATAATGGCCTGAAGAACTTTGTCGATAATTACTACACACCATTTATAGGTCGCTGTATTCATTACCGTTATACCGTGATTGTTGGCTTTATCTGTGTACTTATTGTCAGTGGCGGTATGTTCGCTGGTGGTTTAGTGAAATTTGTTGCGAATCCTAAAATTCCACATGATTTCCCACGTATCTCAGTTGAAATGAACTTATCTTCTTCTGAACAAGCGACCCTTGAAACAGCACAAACAATTGAAAAACTGATTTTAGATGTCGATAAGCAACTTGAAGAGCAATATGGTCAAGCGATGATCCGTGATTTATCTGTTAGCTTACGCGGTCGTACAAGTGCACGCATTATGGCGATTTTAGTCGAACCAGACTTACGCCCTATTGATACTTTCCAATTAAGTGCAATGTGGCGCGAACAAATGCCACCACTGCCAGGTGTGAAAACGCTTAATATTGAAGACAGTATCATGAACGGTGGTCGTGATGACGGTGATGTGAGCTTCCGCTTAGAAGGTAAAGATATCAATAAACTAAAAGAAGTTGCAGCTAAGTTAAAAGAAAAGCTAAATAGCATGCAAGGTGTAGGTGATGTAAATGACTCACTACAATCTGCAACTGACGAAGTTCAACTTGAACTTAAACCACTTGCTTACAGCTTAGGCTTAACCTTATCGGATGTGGCATCACAAGTTAGCTTTAGTTACTACGGTTTAGAAGCACAACGTATTTTACGTGACGGTGAAGAGATTAAAGTAATGATCCGCTACCCTCGTGAATCGCGAAATGCGGTAAGTGACATCACTGATGCGCGTATCATTACGCCAACAGGCGTTGAAGTGCCTCTTGCAGAAGTAGCGAAGGTCAACATCGTTGATGGTGTGAACCGTATTCGCCGTGAAAACGCAAAACGTACTGTCAACGTTTGGGCTGCGGTTAACACTGATCAAGCAGAACCATTTGCCATTGCAAAAGAAATTCGTGACGAGTACTTACCTAGCCTATTGAAAAGCTACCCAGGTGTAGAAAGTAATGTGGCTGGTCGTATTCAAGAAGAAATGGATAGTGTGGCAGAACAAGTACGTGATTTTGCTTTGTCTATGATGATTATATTTGCGTTACTTGCTATTCCACTGCGCTCATACTCGCAGCCATTCATTATTATGTCGGTTATTCCATTTGGTGTAATTGGCGCGATGTTCGGTCACATGATCTTAGGTATGACAATGAGTAGCTTATCGGTATTCGGTATCATCGCTGTTGCTGGTGTAGTAGTAAACGATTCGCTAGTAATGGTCGACTTTGTCAATAAGGCACGCGCTGAAGGTGTTGCAATCAAAGAGGCTGTTATGCAAGCCGGTGCTCGTCGTTTTAGAGCAATATTACTAACCTCAATTACGACCTTTATTGGTGTATTACCAATCATTATGGAAACAAGCTTACAAGCAAAAATAGTTATCCCAATGGCTGTATCTCTAGCATTCGGGGTGTTATTTGCGACTGTCATTACACTTATTTTAATCCCTTGTCAGTATGTTGCGTTAGAAGACTTTAAACGTTTAATTGGCAAGTTTAGAGGTAAAAAAGTAGAGCCAGAAGCAAAATTACAAACAACCAGTAATTAAACCCCTCTCAAAATCCCAACCGAACGCTTGGCAAACTCATTTGCCAAGCGTTTTTATT
>NZ_JAKEVN010000062.1:0-23957 GCF_022398505.1 Pseudoalteromonas sp. Isolate3
ATACAAATAAATGTAACAAATTATGTCAAAGAGTTTTGTGTATATGAAAAGGCAAGTTTACTAATTGGGTATGAAAAAAGCGCCCTGAGGCGCCTTGATAAATTTATTTATTATTCGACATTGAGCTGCCAACCGAGGCGGTAATCACTAATAAAATAGCTAGCCATTGCCACATGCTTAAAAACTCACCTAGGATCATAAAGCCAGCCAATGCAGCAATGGCTGGCTCTAAACTCATCATGATGCTGAAACCTTGCGCTGGCATATTGCGAAGCGCAACCATTTCTAGTGTGTATGGTAGTGCACTAGACATGATGGCTACTAAAAGACCCAGTGGTAACACTTCCCAACTCAATAGTGCAGCCCCTTGTGAAACGCCGCCATAAGGCACAAGTACAATCGCGGCAACGCTCATACCCATGGCAACGGTCATCCCGCCTGAGCCTTGGTTTCCGGTCTTTTTGCCAAACAATATATAAAACGCCCAACACGCTCCTGCCGCAAGGGCTAAAATAACACCTATAGGGTCGAGGCTGTCTTCGCCCTTCATATCGGGTAGCAATAAAATAATGCCAGCAATGGCGCAGGCTACCCAAAATAGGTCGCGTTTTTTACGTGACGAAAGTAGAGCAACCGCAAGGGGACCTGTAAACTCTAGCGCAACACCTATCCCTAAAGGAATACGTTCAATGGCATAATAGAACAGAATGTTCATGCCACCTAAACTTAAGCCATAAACGATAATCGGCATGCGCTGCCCGATAGGCGGAAATGCTCGCCAAGGCTTAAAAACAAGGCACAAAATAGCTGCTGAAAAACCTAAGCGCAGTGCGGTTGTGCCTTCAGGGCCAATTAAAGGAAATAATTGCTTTGCAACAGAGGCTCCAGATTGAATGGTAACCATTGCAAGAAGCACGCAAATAACAGCAATAAAAAACGGTGGAATGGTGCGCAGCATCACTGTCCTTATGAAAGTTAATAGCTCAAGTTTGCGGCGATTCTACTGATGTTTTATTGGAGAAGAAATGTTTTTCGTTAAACGGACACAGATTTTCGATAAAGCGAAATATGGGTATCAAATTGCTTTGATATCTAGAGAAGCTAGCCTTGCTTATTTTAAGGTGAAAATGATGGTTTGTTTAGGCTGATTTTTGCTGATGACGTTTAGTCATAAACTCATTACAGCGTTTATAGAAGGCTTAAGATAACGAGCAAGGGTCGGTAAGCGTCTATATCAACGATGCCTTGGATGAAAAACGTATACCTCACAAGAGCCTGTCAGTGGTCGTCACCCACAAGGCTATATGGCCGTTGTTAATCCACGAACAATCGGTGCATCTGTTACTTTCCGATTTTAAGCTAATCGCTAATCGCTGGTATACTCAGCGACTAGCTTAATTTAAAGCGATTAATTTGCCCGTTTAAGTTATTTGCCAAGTTAGCCAATTTACTTGATGAATCTGAAATACTTTGCGTTTGTTGCTGTGACTTACGGCTTGTGTCTTGAACTTCGTTTAAGCGCCGGGCGATTTCTTCTGTCACTTGAGATTGCTGCTCAGATGCAGAAGCTATGGTCATATTGGCATCAGAAATAGCTTTTGCTTGAACGCTAATTTCATCGAGCATATGGCCAACTTTTTCTGAATTTACCACAGCCTCTTTTATTTGCGCATCACTTGAGCGGATCCTTTGTGTCACGGCATTGGTCGCCGATTGTAATGAGTCAATTTTCTCTTGGATCTCAAGGGTTGAGCTTTGTGTACGACTAGCCAAGGTCCTTACTTCATCTGCGACAACCGCAAATCCTCGGCCTTGTTCACCAGCTCGTGCTGCTTCGATTGCTGCATTGAGTGCCAGTAAATTAGTTTGTTCAGCAATGTTACTTATAACACTTAAAATAACAGTTACTTCATTTACTGAGGCTTCCAGTTGATTAAGGTCCGTTAGTGATTTGGTTAAGGTGTCGGCCACTGATTCAACAGAACTAACACCTTGTTGCACTACCTGTAGACCATCTTGAGTTTTTTGATTTGCAGATGTCGCACTGCTTGCCGCTTCTGCACAGTTTTGTGATACTTCCTTAACGGCCGTTGAGTTTTCGTATACTGAGCTTGAAATAACCTCAATTGCTTGGCTTTGAATATCATTCAACGTTTTAGCTTGCTGCGAAATTTCATCTAAGCTTCTCGCTGCCACTTGAGCTTGCTCTGATTGATCGTGTATTTCTCTAAGTAGTTGTGAGAGCTTATCGACCATAATGTTAAAGCTACTAGCAAGCTGACCTATTTCGTCATCGGCTTTGTGGTCTATATAACAAGATAAATCCCCCTCAGAGATACGCTTCGCTTCATCGATCAAGGCATGGGTGGCTTTAATCACTTTTTTTTCTAATTGCCAATAACACAATATTAAGGTGGCAATAATAGTGAGCACTAAAGCTGTACTTATTAAACTTAGGGTGACGACACTGTCATGATTGCTTTTTACATCCGCTGCACTTTTTTTCTTGATTGAGCTTAAAAAGGCTTGAACAGGCTGCTGAATTTTCTCAACTTCGGCCATGTATGCATCGTTGGTTAAAAGCTCGATAGCATGCACCCATTTTTTGTGCTCGGCTGGACTCAAATTATTAGTATCTTGACCAATCAAATTACTGACTAAACTAAATGCATTTTCTTCTGTTTCAATCAGTTTAAGTGATAAATCGTTTGATTTTTGTAAAAGGGCTAAGTCGTCAGCGGCAACATTATAAGCTTTTAAGCGCTGTTCATAACTTTTCTTTTCACCATTAAGCCAAGTTGTTTTTCCTTGAATTTGATCAACAAGCTTATAGTATTCGTCTTTATAGCGCTTATCTAAAGTCACAACATGTTGACGGGCAAGTTCAGTAAGGTGAATCGAATTTGAAGATGAAAGCTGTGCAAGATGGCTTAGTTCATAGCGCTGCTGGGCAGAGTATAAACTTTTATCTTGGCCTGCTTGCAACAATAAAATTATGACGAGTAGTCCTGCAGCAAGGGTAATAGTTGCTGCGAAAACGGCTCTTAATAAAAATCTTATAGACAAGGCTAAGTCTCACAAATTAAATAATGCATAATTTAAACATAGTGCAATAACCTACAACCGCAAAAATATTGTTACAAATGAACATTCATTAAGAAGGTTAATTCAAGGAAAGTTGAAAACTTTTAGTTACTAATGAAATGGTATGAGTTTTGCTTCGTCTAGTCTTTTTGCCAAGGAAGACAAAATGTTGACGATCAATTCGCCACGACTACGCACGCCAAGTTCACTGCAAAACACGCAATCTATTACCTCAACCTATGAGAAATTAGCTTCGGGGAAACGTATAAACTCTGCAAAAGACGACGCTGCTGGCCTACAGATAAGTCATCGATTAACAACACAATTAGCAGTGAAGCAACAAACACTTCGAAATTTACAAGATGGTATTAGCTATGGACAAGTTGCTGATGCTGGTTTATCAGAACTCACAGATACGCTTCAACGCATGCGAACTTTAGCTCTTCAAGCAGCAAATGGCTCAAATACAGATATAGATAGGGAAGCGTTAAATGAAGAGTTTTCACAATTACGAGATCATATAAATAGCGTTGTAGTAAATACAGAAATTTTTGGTAAAAAACCATTAATGTCTAAGCCTGAACTAGAGACGAATTTAGATAATGTTCCGGTATTAGATGAAGTGTTTTCTAATAATGTTCAGCAAGGGATGAGCTCAGGAGATATTTCTTTAGGCCTAATACCTGCGGGTTCAACGAACGTCAGGATTCAAATAAATGATAATGGTGCGAATGATGATTTAAATCTATTTACCCAAACTGGCGAGCATTTAGTTGGGCAAGATTTATCGTCTGTGCAATCTAGAATTGAGGCAAATTTATTTACTCCAGCAAATGGTTACCAAGGCACAGAAACATATAGCAATGGCAATTTATTTACGGGGGGAGGTTTTAATTTCCCAGCTGTAAATAGTCAAACTATTAATGGAATGAACTTTACCTACTCGGGGAATGGTAACCCAAGCTCAGGTAGTTCAAATGAAGAAATATTCATTGATAATGTAACCGAGCCGCTGCTTCTTACAGTGATTGGCTCGGGTATGTTTCGAATTACTGCCAGTTGGGACTCTCTAGGGAGTTTAAATTCATCATCTGCTGAATCAAGTGATGGTCCGATGATGGTAACATCAACAGACCAAGCAATTGGCGAAGATGGTTATATTATATTTGAAGATATTGATGCCAGTGCTGGTTCTTTAACAATTGAGGGCATTACTATAGGCCGCGAAGACTTGGCTCAAAATGCAATTGCTAGAATTGACACTGCATTGTCGCGTATCGGTGGGTTCAGAGCTGAAGTCGGGGCAAAAATGAATGCAATTGAGTCGACTATACGCAATGAATCTAATCAGTCGTCGATGCTAAGTTCAGCAAACCAGCGAATTGAAGATACCGATTTTGCCAAAGTAATGGCAGAAAAAGTATCACTAGATATTGTTCAACAAGCGGGTGTTAGTGTTGCTATGCAAGCGAGGAATATTACTAAGGATGGAATTTTGAGTTTGCTAGGGCAACTAGAATAGCTGCCCTAGGTCATTATTAGCTTTTGTCTGCAGGATAGACAACACCAAGCTGACTTCGCGCTTCATCAAGCACTGCCATGACTTGTTTTGACAGTGCATGGGTATTAACTGACGACTCAATTTGTCCGGCATTCGCTGCTTGAATGAAATGGCTTACTTCATGACGCATAAAGTGTTCATCAAATGGCTCAGAGAGCTCTTCGACAGTACCATCGTTCCCGATAAACTGCATGCGTTTTAATAGTGATACTGCTTCGATACGAATACGGCCTTTTTCACCTTGAATTTCAGTAAAATTATCGCCTTGCGAGATTTTAGAGTAGCTGATCAGCGCCTGCTTATCGGCATAATTTAATAATACGTCGCCAGCCCCATCAACACCGGTTTCAAGTAATACGCCACTGGCTTTTACTGTTTGTGGGGCACCCCAAATTGCAAGTAAGATATATAGCGGATAAATGCCTAAATCTACTAATGCGCCGTTAGCAAACTCTGGCAAGAAAGTATTTGGGCGCTCACCATTTTTATACTTATCGTAACGTGATGAGTACTGACTATATTGACCAATATATTTTCGTGGTGTGCCAATTTTTGTGATGGCATTTTTTAAACGTGCAAAGTTTGGTAAATGGGTGGTCATCATCGCTTCCATGTATAAGCGTTGATGCGTTTTTGCTGCTTGAATAATTGCCTCAAGTTCTGTGCTATTAGCAGCAGAAGGCTTTTCACCTAAAACGTGTTTACCGGCTTTTAAACACATTACAGCGTAGTCTTTGTGGAAGCTATTTGGTGCAGCAATGTAGACGGCATCGACTAATGGGTCTTGGCACACTTGCTCAATGTTGGTAAATACTTTTGCGTTTGCAATGTCGTGCTTTGCAAGGAAAGACTCACCTGTTTGCTGCTCTCGAGAGCAAACGCCATATAAGGAGAATTGTTCAATTTGTTTGGCTGCACTCAGTAGCGTGTCGCTTATAAAATTGGTACCTACAATCACAAATTTCATATTTACTCCTGGTTGTTTTGTGCAAGCCATGCTTGCCAATCCTGTTCAAATTTTTCCATTTGTTTATGTTTCTTGCTTAACAAATGTTTGTCTTCATCTTCTTGTGCCATATAAGGGCCAACGCGGCATAAAGCACAGTGTTTATCACCTAAATAAGCGGGTAAAGTCAGCTTAGAGGTAATGTCATGGTCAGTTTTTTCGCTAAATACATAGGTAATGCCGCTGGTGTCTTTAACGTGTTTATCGCGATCAACATTGCGAATTTTATAGCCCGGAAACACGCTAATATCGAATGGCATTTGGCCAAGATACTGGCAATTAAGTCCTTGATTTAACGTGCCTTCAATATTCCATTCGCGATACGGTTTTACATCTTTAGAGGTGATGTAACACAGCATTGGGCCATTTTTATCTAATGCGAATTGGCTTGCGTAGTCTAAGTAGTGATGCAACAAAGCGCGGTTTAAAACATTCATACCACCTTGTTGGGTATTTGCTTTGAATGCTGCTTCACCTTTAAACGCAGGTATAAGTGGAAATTGAAAAATAACCAGATCGAAACGTGCCTCGCCTAAGCGCAGCCATGAATCGGGCTGTGTAACATCAAACTCAGTGAGTGTTGCTACATTTAGTTGTTGCAAAGCGCTTAGTGCATTGTCGGCATATTTTTGCTCTATAGTGTTTGCATCATCATAGGTCGAAGCAACAAGCTTAGCGGGGTTTATATGACGAGCAATGGAATGCGAAAATGACAAATCACCATCCCCTACCGTCAAAATGCGCCAACTAGGGTCTAAAAACATGTTGTTATTTGCCTTGTTTTTGCGCTTTTTCAACTGCGATTTCAGGACAAAGCGCTAAGCGAGTTTTAAGTCCTTCAATCGCTATTTGCTTAAATATTAAGTTAAAACTTATTAAAACGGCAATAACGATATGAATAGGACCGTGCGTAAAGCCTGCATCTGTGTCAAAGAGCATTAACCCGAATAATAAGAACATGGTAGCTAAAAATATTTCAATCAACTGATTGGAATATAACTTTAGAGTACCTTGGTTTTTGTGATCTTTTTTGATGTGGATAGCACAAAAAAAAGGAATCACTTTAATTTTAAAGTGAGCGCCTTTTTCAACGTAATTTTCGCCGAGGAGGTCTAGTTTGGCGCGCAATTGATCTATCATAGCAAGTCCTTAAGAAACTGAGCCGCGGATGTTACCGCAAACAGGGCTAAAGGGCTACTCAGGATAGATACTCATACCAATCACAAAAATGTGGCATACAAATACAACTGAGGTTAAAACAAATCGCATTTTTTGATAATCAACGTGATAGGTTTGCCACTGCGGCGAGCTTTTCTCGAATAATAATACAAGCCAAAAGCTTGCCGCTAGCCAAGCGAGAGTCCAGGTTGTTGGTAAAAAACTTAAAAAGCCAATAGGTAAGATAGGAATGATCGCTTTAATGGCATCAGCATGCGTTTGCTGGCCTGCATGCCATAAGTTACCAGCCATAAAGGCTAAAATAGCGATGCTATAAAAAGTGAAAAAGTCTAAGTTGACAGCATTACTGCCTGCGATGAGTGGCCAGCCAACGCAGCCTAAAAACGGCAGTAAACCTAAGTAACCGAGTTGAATGTGATTAATAAACTTTTCCATAATGACCTTAAAACCGCTTAAATTAAAAAGCATACCTAACGGTATGCTTTTATCTTTTAACTATTTTATACCAGTTAGGCGGCTAAAACGATCGCTTTATTGTTGGCGTAACTCTCGACGTAGAATTTTGCCAACCGTCGATTTAGGTAATTGTTCCATAAAAATGATTGATTTAGGCACTTTATAAGCACTTAAGTTTTCGCGGCAATAGTCACTCACTTGTTGCTCATCAATGTGCTCTTTTAAGGTAATGTAGGCACAAACACGCTCCCCAGTTTTTTCATCTTTTGCGCCAATTACGGCCGCTTCGCAGATTGCAGGGTGCTGACAAAGTACGTTTTCAACTTCATTAGGGTACACGTTAAAGCCAGAAACAATAATCATGTCTTTTAAACGGTCTACAATTTTGTAATTACCACTTGGAAGTTTCAGACCCACATCACCAGTTTTGAAAAAACCTCGTTTCATACATTTGTCTGTTTCGTCTTGACGCTGCCAATAACCAATCATCACCTGCGGGCCTTTAACAACTATCTCGCCAGACTCACCGTCAGCAACAGGCTCGTCGTTTTCATCCCAAATTTCCACGGTGGTGTTTGATAGTGGGCGGCCAATGCTGCCAATTTCTTCTTTTTTAAAGTCATTAAGTGTGGCAACGGGCGAGGTTTCTGACAAGCCATAGCCTTCTGTGATTGTGCAACCTGTGGTGCTCATCCACGCATCAGCTGCAGCATGTGTTAAAGCTGCGCCCCCTGAAACTGTCATTTTTAAGTTTGAAAAGTTCAGAGCCTTAAACCCCGGGTGCATGCACAAGCCAATAAAAAGGGTGTTAATACCTGAAAAGTAATTAATTTCAAACGGTTCTATTTGCTTCACTAAAGCATCGAGGTCACGAGGGTTTGGAATAAGTACATTAAATTGCCCCATGGCAAATAGGCCAACCATGTTCACCGTAAAGGCGTAAATATGATAAAGCGGAAGCGGGCAAATACCGGTTTCTTGGCCTGGCGTTAAAATGTCATCAAAGCGCTCATTCATTTGCTCGGCATTGGCTAAGATGTTGCCATGACTTAGCATTGCGGCCTTGGCAACTCCAGTTGTCCCGCCAGTGTATTGTAAAACAGCAATATCGTCACGACTTGCCTGATGAGCGCTAAGTGGTGTGAGCCTTTCACCTTGGCGAATGAGTTCATTTAATGAAAATTGACCCTCTTGCAATGTCGGCTCAGCAACCGCGGCTGCAACAATAACGGTTTTGATCGAGGTATCATTGATAATCGTTGCTAATTTATCGGTAAGGGCGTCAAGAATAACAATGGCTTTAACATCTGCATCATTAAACTGATGCAGCATTTCACGAGCAGTGTAAAGCGGGTTGGTATTTACAACGATTAATCCGGCTCGAAATGCTGCATAGGTAACGATAGGGTAGTCAACAATATTAGGCAGTTGAATAGCGATTCGATCCCCCGCAACAAGACCGCTTTGATGCTGAAACCACTGTGCTAAATAGCGAGATTGTTGTTCTACTTGAGAAAAAGTGAGCGTTTTACCTGCACTGTTATAGGCAGGAAGAGCGGCATACGTCTGACATGTATGCTCAATTAATTGCGTGAGGTTATCATGTGTGTCCATGGTTGTTCCTTAGCGTGTTGTTCTTATTAGTTGTTGTTTGATGAGGCGATCAATCACAGAACTCATTATCCAATTCGGTAAATAACGGCTCATGATATAGGTTAGTTTAGATTGTAAGCCTAAGATCACCATTAATTTTTGCTTATCTAAGCCTTGTAAAACTTGCTTAGAGGTTACGGTTGAGTTTTTAAGTAAAGTGTCAATTTTATAAGTACAAATTAAGCTGACTTTAATATTGCTTGGTTTTAACTTTTGACGTAGCTCCTTTGTAAGAAGTAAGAAGCTGGGGTCTGGTGAAAGTTTGTTTGCATTGGTGGTGGGAGTCGTTAAAGCTAGGTGACTATTCATATCAAGGTAAGGGCTTATTGCATTAGCAAAATTGTGACTGGCTAAACCAAGTTTGTGACAAGGTTGCTCACTGTTCTCAAAACAAAATTGTGAGCACTCTATTGCTAATTCGGGTTTGCCTATCGCTGAAATAGCATTGTTTACCTGGATTTGTAACGCTTCAAAATCGGCAATGTTGCTCGCAAAAAATTCAACGTACTGATCTGTATTTTTAAGCTCAATTAAGGCATGTCTGGTTTTATCGCTAAATTGAAAACCGAAGAGAGCTACATCGTCACCTCGGCGAATATAATGCTTTGCTAACTCGAACCCAACGCCACTGTTGGCACCTGTAATAAACACTCTTCTTAACATGCATGACCAATAATTAGCGAAACTAGCTAGTCAATATATATAAGTTGTTAACAGAAAACTTAGCTTTAAACGACTTGTTTTTAACTTTTTACGCCATTAACAGGAATGAGACTTACGATAATTTTTTGGTGGAATACCATACCAACGCTTGAAAGCTCGAGTAAATTCGCTGTAATTAGAAAAGCTTAATATATCTGAGATGTTTGATAAGCTGAGGCTAGATTCAGTTAAATACTGATGTGCTAAATTACAACGCACGTCATCGACTAATTCACGAAAGGTTGTGTCATGCTTTGTTAAGTGCCGCTGCAAGCTACGTGCACTCATTGATAGCTTTTCGGCGATCAGATTTACACCAAACTCTTCATGAAGTAGATATTGTTTGATCAGAACTTCAACGTGATCAGAGATGTTTTCTCGTTTCGTGTCTTGAAGGTGTCCGAGCTGTTGGCTAAGTATAGAAAATAACTGTTTATCTGAATTTTTAATAGTGAGCTTGAGATATTTTTTATCAAATACAACTGCGGTGTGTGCGCAGTTGAATGTTGGAATTTGCCCAAGGGCTTGACGATAAACACTAGGATTTTCATCGCAACTGTGGGGAAGCTCCAAACGATGCAGTTTTATTTGATCATCGGTTAATTGCTTTAACAAATTGACCCCAACACTTAAAGCTAAGTCGGCACCATGGTAAACACTCAATTTTAAGCTACTGCGCACTAAAAACGACAGTTTTACATAGTCTTGGTCTACTTCAAGGAGTAAGTCAGCGCTATTTTGATGCACATGATAGTACTTAGTTAAATTTTTTAACGCCATTTCAAGGGTGTCGCAATTCCCCATCAAATAACCCACTGACCCCAAAATGTTCAAGCTTTGCCAACGGCCTAACTCTAACCCGAAATAGGGCAGGTTTAATTCTTTCGCTGTGATTTCTAACAACTGGATGAGTTGCTGATACTGCACAAAGTTATTGGCTTCTTGTAATTGCTTTCTGTCTAAACCAACGCGCGATAGTAGTGCGTCAGGGTTCACCAATTTACTTTCAATCAGTTCAATATAGCCGTGTAGAGCAGATACTCTAATTAGATCAGGTGCTTGTGTTAATCGGGGCATAGTGTGCTCTTTTTGAATGTGCTGGCGTAAAAAGTAAAAACAATTGCGCGAAAAGTAAAGTAATAGAGGTCATTAAAGTTTAACAATGTATTAACTGATTGGTCTGAGAACGGTGAATAGGGCCGCAATATACTTAAGAGGAACACACAATGCATTACTCAAAAGTTTTTATAAGTGGCGGCAATGGTTTCATTGGTCGAACACTTGCGCGCTACTTTAAAGCGCATGGAATCGATGTATGTGGGGTTGATTTAATTCCCTGTGAAGAGCTCAATATTATTGCAGGTAATTTAAATGAGCCAGCTAGCTGGCGCTCATTAATGAATGACTGCGATTTAGTTATTCATACAGCGGCAATTGTTTCAAACGCGTTTAGTTACAAGCAAACCTGGCAGGCGAATGTCGGTTGGACGAAAAATTTGCTTGATGCAGCTGTGGCAGCAAACACCGTAAAACGTTTTATTCATATTTCGTCGACCGCAGTCTATGGCAGTGATTTGCAAACTGACATTAAAGAAGATGCACCTTTGTTTCCTGATGGTCGAGCCTATAACGACTCGAAAATGATGAGCGAGCATTTATCGCTAAGCTATCACGCCAGTAAAAAACTCAATGTCACGATTATTCGTCCTGGCGATGTATACGGACCAGGATCACGACCTTGGATAGCCTACCCTTTACAAGAAATCGCAAAGGGGACATTTATGGTGCCCGAGGGCATGTTTGGACCTATTTATATTGATGATCTAGTCAAAGGCATTTACTTAAGCGCCATGAGCGATGATGCAAGCGGTGAGATTTTTAATCTATCAGGACCTGAGCAAGTGACTAATCAAACTTATTTTAATTACTTGGCTCAGGCGCAAAAGAAAAAGCAGGTCAAGGTTGTGAACTACGCCTTAGCAATAAAGTTAACAGGGTTTATCGAGTGGTGTTATCACTTGGTCGGTAAAACTACCGATATCAACCCATCAACAATGCGTATGCTAAGCCGTAAAAGTGCGGCATATAGTAATGAAAAAGCACATCGTATTTTGGGTTATAAGCCTGAATTTACCTTACAGCAAGGTATGCAACATGCATTGCAGTGGGCGTATGAGCAAGGGCTTTGCAAAGAAGAACTGCGGATAGATACCGCTCCAGTAAATTAAAGAAATATTAATAGTAAGTGAAAAGAGGGCACACTCATGGCATTACCAGATATTATTAACCATCAAGATTTTTTACTGACAATACATACCAACGATGAAAAGCTAATTAAAAACGCCTTACCTGGCGTACACATTTACCCATTGATGCTAGATTCTGAGAATGGGGTATGGGTACTACGTGTTTTATTTGAACCAGGCACGGTTTTACCAAGACATTTCCATACTGGAGTCGTGCACTTATATACGCTTGCAGGGAGTTGGCACTACACAGAATATCCAGATGATTTACAAGTGCCGGGTAGCTATTTGTTTGAGCCAGGCGGTTCGATTCATCAATTTCAAGTTCCAAAAGATAATACTGAAATGACCGATACCTTTATGGTAGTTATGGGCTCTAACATTAACTTTGACCCTGATGGTAACTATATGAATATTATGGATGCCGGTTGGATTGAGCAAGTGATGTTAGCTGCCGCAAAAGAGCAAGGAATTGAGCCTAACTATATTAAACCAAAGAGCTTATACGGCTTTAATAAGTAATTTTATTCCTTTATGTGAAAGCCCTTTATCATGTAACTGGTTGAGGGCTTTATAGTTTTTATTACTTTTAGCTGTTTAATCTAAAAAACAAATCAATTTAATCTAAACAATCAATTTTATTTTAATCGCTCACACCTCTATTGTATTAATCAAGCAGACGCAAGACTGCGTTAATTAAACATTTTTAAAACATCAATGAGGAATACTATGAGCACTTCATTAATTAACACAAAACTACAACCATTCAATGCAACAGCTTACCACAACGGTGACTTTGTAGAGCTAACAGAAAAAGACGTGCTAGGTAAGTGGTCAATCTTCTTCTTTTACCCAGCAGATTTCACTTTTGTATGTCCTACAGAGCTTGGTGATGTTGCAGATTACTATGAGCAACTTCAAGAAATGGGTGTTGAAGTTTACTCAGTATCAACTGACACTCACTTCACTCACAAAGCATGGCACGATACGTCAGACACAATTAGTAAAATCAAATTTCCAATGATTGGTGACCCTACAGGTCGTATCACACGTAACTTCGGTGTGATGATCGAAGACGAAGGTCTTGCTCTTCGCGGTACATTCGTAATGAACCCTGAAGGCGAAATCAAAGTAATCGAAACTCATGACCTAGGCATCGGCCGTAGCGCGAAAGAGTTAGTACGTAAAGTACAAGCTGCTCAGTACATTGCTAACCACGACGGTGAAGTATGTCCTGCATCATGGCAGCCAGGTGAAGAGACACTTGCTCCTTCACTAGACCTAGTTGGCAAAATCTAATTTGCCATAGCATTAAACGATAGCAAAGCCTCGCTTTGCTATCCAAATGTAACTTTAACTGCCCATCACAACTCACATTAAGCACATTAGCGGGTGGTGGGTAGTTTCCTAAAATTTTTCTAGCTTATTTATTCTGAACTCAAGGGCTAAGCCATGTTAGATACGAATATCAAAAACCAATTAACAAGCCACTTTGCTTCTATTACCAGCCCTGTTGAGCTGCTTATCGCCTTGGATGACAGCAATAAATCAACAGAACTTAAAAACTTAGCAAACGATTTAGCATCGTTAAGCGATAAATTCTCGGTGCGAGATAACCCAAACCAAGACGTACGTCGTCCGTCTATGGTGGTATCTTCACCTATTAACAATACGCAAATCACATTTGCGGGTGTGCCTATGGGCCACGAATTCACCAGCTTGATCCTTGCACTCCTTCATACAGGTGGTCATCCAAGTAAGGCATCAGAGAGTGAAATTGAACAAATTAAATCATTACCTGGGCCGCTTAACTTTGAAGTGTATATTTCATTAAGTTGTCAAACATGTCCACAAATAGTGCAAGCACTAAACTTAATGGCAGCACACAACGAAAACATTACGGCCACTATGATTGATGGTGCTTTGTTCCAAGACGAAGTGAATGAGCGTAATGTTTTAGCAGTGCCGGCTGTATATTTAAATGGTGAGCTATTTAGCCAAGGCGCAGTTAACCTTACCGACATACTAAACAAAGTAGATACTAAAGCAGCAGCACGCCAAGCTGAAGCATTAAGTGCTAAAGAGTTGTTTGATGTACTTGTTGTTGGAGGGGGGCCAGCTGGGGCTTCTGCGGCAATCTATTCGGCACGCAAAGGCTTGAACACGGGCGTGGTTGCAGAGCGTTTTGGTGGTCAGGTTTCAGATACTTTAGCAATTGAAAACTTTATCTCAGTTAAAGCGACCGAAGGCCCTAAATTAGTTGCTCAACTAGAAGAGCACGTAAAAGAATACGATGTTGATGTTATGCAAAACCAACGTGCGACATCACTTACTAAGCAAGGTAATTATCAAATCACACTAGAAAATGGCGCGGTTTTGAATGCTAAATCAGTGGTATTAGCAACCGGTGCACGCTGGCGTGAAATGAACGTACCAGGTGAGAAAGAGTATCGCGGTCATGGCGTTGCTTACTGTCCTCACTGTGATGGTCCGTTATTTAAAGGTAAAGCCGTTGCGGTTATCGGTGGTGGTAATTCAGGTATTGAAGCTGCAATCGACCTTGCTAACATTGTTGAGCATGTCACCGTGCTTGAATTTGCTGATACCCTACGTGCTGACGAAGTTCTTATTCGTAAAGCAAATAGCTTAAACAACATTACGATTATCAAAAACGCGCAAACGACAGAAGTTGTTGGCGATGGTAAACGAGTTACAGGCTTAAGCTATGTTGACCGCATCTCTGGTGATAAAAAATCGCTTGAGCTTGCAGGTATCTTTGTGCAAATAGGCTTGGTGCCAAACACTGAATGGTTAAAAGATTCAGAGTTATCACTGACTCGCTTTGGCGAAATCGAAATCGATAGCAAAGGTGCAACATCATTACCGGGTGTTTACGCGGCAGGTGATGCAACAACAACGCCGTTTAAGCAAATCATTATTGCAATGGGCAGTGGCGCTACAGCAAGTTTAGGTGCTTTTGATTACTTAATTCGCCACAGCGAAGAGACACAAAGCACCGAAGATGCAGCTTAATTAATGACTCTTGATTAGGCAGCTCACACCCATAGCTGCCGTCTTAAAGCCGCCCTCTCCAAAGGCGGCTTTGTTTTTACTGATACTGCGCTGCAGTAATAAACTCCGAGAAACTTTCACACCAAATAACCACTGTATTGTAATCGCTGACATCAATACCTTGTGGCACAGCTAATTTAAAACCATTGAATGAACGCACCCCTGCAACACGTTGCATTGTGCCTTTTTGTGCTAAAAAATCGGCTTCGTTATCGACAAAGTTGCGTGATAGGTAAAGTTGATAGTCAGGACCAGGAGATAAAGTGCCTTGCATAGAAATAGCATCATTTGTTAGGTACACCATGCCATCACCATAATGCAAGCGGTCTGAACCTTTAAGATTTGGTTTAAACTCAGCACTAAACTGAGCTCGACCTTGATGCTGCTTCAATATGCCAGCCTCAGGAGCAGGTTGCTCAGTTAAAATTGGTAAACTGTAAACCCCAGCCATAAAACCCGCAGCGAAAATTGCTGATGCCACGATAATGATGAGCAGTGCTTTTAGCATGATTACTCCTTATTATTTAGCGTTATTCTATGACGTTGCTTTAAAGAAAAATGTTTTTCAACATCACCAAAGTATTGCAAATAAAGTTGATCAAGCTCACCAGATTGCTGTAGCTTTTGCATGCCTTGTTCTAACATGTCTCTAATGTGTTGATTTTCTCTACTTAAATAAAAGTAATATTCACTGGGGTATTGCAACATGATGTTTGGTGCAATGACAAAATTGAACTGTTTTAGTCTATTTAGTTCACTGTCAATTGCTAGTACTGAGCGTGGAAAGTAATCACCAAGCCCTGTTTTGAGGGCTTTGATCATACCTGGATAATCAAGCTCTCCATTAACTGTTAAACCATTATTTTTCAGCACGGTATAATCAGACCAGCTCTGTTTTTGGAGGCCAACTAAGGGAGCTAATTCTGCAAGGGTTTTAATGGAGCTAAACTTTTCTTGGTCTTCGTCGCGGATAATCAGTAAACGCTGGCCATGTAAGCCTTTGTAGAGTGGGATAGTTGTTTTTACTAGAGAGTCAGTTTGCTGGAGAGGCAAAGATAACCAAGCTAGGGTAATTGTTTTATTCTGACTCAGCTGCTCTACAATACGTTTATTATTCATTGGCTTAACGTTGTAAAGCAACACAACATTCGCATCCATTGCAGCAAAGCTTTTGTTGAGAATATCGTGGATATATTGGTTTTTTACCGCTTCGATATAGTTTGGTTTTGCAAGCTGAATAACAATTTGCTCATGCGCAAAGCTTTGTAGACTCCACAGAACAAATGTTAATAGTAATATAAATGCTGCCCTGTTCATTAATGTAAGTCCCTGTTTTTTGAGCGCAGCTCTACATTATACTTTGAAAACATGCACCTGCTGTTGTAATTTCGAAGCCAATGAAGCCAATTCTTGGCTGGCTTGCGCATTTTGTTGCGAGCTTTCGCTAACCAGTGAAATGCTACTACTAAATTCATTAATATTACAACTTAGTTCGTTGGCAACAGTGGTCTGCTCATCTGTTGCAGTGGATACTTGGTTGTTCATATCGGCAATAAGAGCCATTTCTTGAGTAATTTCAGAGAGTAATTGTGATGAGCGCTCGGCGTATTCAACACTTTGTTTGGCACTTTCGTCGGCATTGCCCATGGCGGTCACTGCCTGCTGCGCCATTGCTTGTAGTTTACTAATCATTTCATTAATACTCGCTGTGGCTTTTTGCGTGTTGTGCGCAAGCTGCCTGACTTCATCGGCTACTACTGCGAAACCGCGACCTGACTCACCTGCACGGGCAGCTTCAATGGCGGCATTTAACGCAAGTAAGTTCGTTTGTTCTGCAATACCCTGGATCATCATCACCACTTGATTGATATCAGTTGATTGTGTGTTTAACTCATTGATTAGTTTTGTATTCGCATTAACGACATGTGATAAGCGGTTTATTGCATCAATATTTTCCTGCACAGATTGCTGACCCTGTTTGGCTGTTTTATCTGTGTGAGTTGCTTTTTCTGACGTTGATAATGCATTGGCGGCAACTTGCTCAATCGCACTACTCATTTGCGTAATGGCAGTTGCAATCATCGCCGATTGATGTTCTTGCTCTGTGGCTGTGCTGGCTACTTGATCACTAATTGAGTTCATTTGTTCAGCCGCAGATGAAAGTGTGAGTGTTGCGCTCGTTACATCATTTACTAAAGTATGAATGCGTTCCATCATGGCATTAAAGTGATGTGCTGCTTGGGCGATTTCGTCATTACCATGGGTTTTGGCGCGCAGACGTAAGTCGGCATTCTCAGAGATAGAACCTATCGTTTCACTCAGAGATAACAATGGGTTATGAATAGAGCGGTATATAATAAAGGCAATAGCCAGCAACAAAATAATTAAAACTGTGATAGATGCTGTCATAGCGATACTGACCTGAGCAAAATCTTTATCTGCGGAGTTTTTAAACTTGTTAGCCTCATTGATTTGTAAGTTTATAAGTCCTTGATAACTTTCACTGAGTGGGTCAAACACATCATAAAGACTTTTTACGAACACCTTGTTAGGTACTGCTTTAAGTTGGTCACTTTTAACTTGGGTTAAAAACGTGCTGAGTTCGCTTTCGACCACACTGAGGTTCTTTTCAACTATATTTACTAGGCGCTGCTCTTCTGTGGTGAGCTTGGTTCCTAAGTAGCTTTTCCATTTGTTGTCAGCGACTTTTTTTGCATTTTCAACGGCGGCTAGAAAGTCAGTTTTTGAAATTTGCTCAGCGCGGTATTTATGAAATAAATCAACAATGCTAACCGCGTAATTGTCCGATACTGTTTTTATCTGCTCAAGAGGTATGACTCTATCGTCATACAAACTGTCGATGCCTTTTATCAAGTTCGACATAATAGACATTGTAAAAATAGATGTGATCACAAAAACTGTAACCGGTAACAAAGCCAATACGGCTAATCGCGTACGAACGGTATAGTTATTTAACATGAGCGTGCAAATTTTTGTAAGGACTTAGTATTAAAATTAATAGATAAATGGTTTTAAGCAAATTTTTGCAATTATTTTGAAGCTTTTTATCTAGGTAGGTATTTCATCTTTTAAATAGTTATGAAGCGTGCTTAACGCTAGTCAAGTTAACAAAGCCAGTATTTACACTGGCCTTGTTTTGTACCTACTTTTACATTAATGGCCTCGGTTAGGCAATTGTCTAGGCATTTGTCTTTGTGTATTGCGGCGCATTTGTTGGCGCTGCATACCTTGCTGACGTGCTCTATTTGCTTGATTTAATTGCTGCATACGATTTTGCTGTCTGTTTTGCGTATGCTGGCGTTGCTGCAATGTTTGCCTCGCTTTACTTTTATCTATGCTTTGTAATTTATTTTGCACTTGTTGGCGGTCAATGTTTTGTGACCGATCTTTGATTTGTTGCTGTTTATCTCTGGGTAATGTTTGCCATTTACCCTCTACACGTTGTTGCCATTTATCAGCATCATGTTTGAGCACGTTACCCTTTTGATCAGCGAAAACATTATTTGCCTTATCGCGTTGGCTAATAGCAGTTTTTAAATCGCGTTTAACCTGCTGTTTTGAGGCAAGACGAGATTTACTTTGATCGCGCTTATAAATATTAAGTCTTGGCTGTTTATTAAGATGCCCCGGTTTATGGCCGACATTAATTTTGTTGCCTATATTGATGTTGCCATTATTAATAATAACTGGGCCACGGTAACCACCACCATACCAGCCATTACAACAATGATAAGGTCGATAATGGGTTGGCCAACCTACATTCCAATTCATACCTAGATTTAAAAAACCATTGCTCCAACTTAAGCCAAAAGACCAGCCTGTCCAGTTGTTATAGCCAATATTAAAGCCCCAAGTCGGTGGGCGAGGGTAGTAGTAGCCACCGCCCCAGTATGGCGGGTAATACCAACCTGTTCCATACACTGGCA
Source organism: Pseudoalteromonas sp. Isolate3 (assembly GCF_022398505.1). Classification (NCBI taxonomy): domain Bacteria; kingdom Pseudomonadati; phylum Pseudomonadota; class Gammaproteobacteria; order Alteromonadales; family Pseudoalteromonadaceae; genus Pseudoalteromonas; species Pseudoalteromonas sp. Isolate3. The sequence continues at coordinate 18,907 of NZ_JAKEVN010000062.1, forward strand.
CGCCATAATATGGGTATGACCACATGTAACCTGGGTAATAACCGACGTAAACTACTTCAGGGGTTGACTCGTAAATATCAACATATGTCACGTTGTATACAGGAGAACTTGGAGGAATTTTTGCTATGTCGTCTTTTGGAATGCTATCAGCAACAAGCCAAGGCCCTTGTGCGGAGTCTGCCTTAAACCACACCGCATTATCGACAGCATAATATTTGCCTTTAATTTGCAGCACTTGTGCATCGGTATTAATGGCATAAGAAACCTGCGTGCCTGGGATCCGTTCAAACTTAGGCTTGCCATCATAATACACAGTCAAACTGGTGTCTTTACGGCTGATAGCCGCTGTTTGAGGCACTTTAGCATCTAATACAGCCTCGTCAGCTTCTTCAGTACCAGCAACCGAAACTCTGAGGCCACCTAAATCTGATTCAGGTGGAATATTGGCAAAGCTCTCTGGTAACTCATCACCACGTACAAATGTCCATGGGCCTGTTTGCTGTTTAGAGCGATACCAGCGCCCAGATAACAATACGTACATATTGTTAGTTTGCATATCACGCAGCCATGGGGTTTCTGTATTAAACACATACATGAGCTCGCCACCGGTTAGGCTTTTCCATTTAGCTTCGCCATCTGTTGCAATGAGCTCGGTAGGTTTAGTTGCCACAACAATGGCTGGTGGCGCAATAAGACTTGATGTTTCCGTATCTTTAGGGAGCATTTTTACAAGTTCAGCCGGTGGCGACTGAGTATATTCATAAGGCCCTTTGGCTTGTTTTGCCTGATACCAAAATTGCCCATCGGTGAGATAACAAAGTTTGCTTTTGCTATCTTTAATCACTGTCATGGCGGTGTTTAAAGCGCGCTCATATTGGCTGTTTTCAATTTTACTAAACTTAGGTTCACCATCAAAACTAAGTAAAACTGACAATTGCTCTTTGAAAATAATCGCCGGAGGATCGGTTTTTAATTGCGTTAAACTTTGTTCTGCTGCTTCTGCACTTTCCAGGCTGGCGGTGAGTTGCGAAAGAGAGGTTTCGAATTGACTGGCTTTTATTGCTTCATTAACGACAGCAGTAAACTGTTGTTCTCCAGCATCTTTTGATTCAGGCCAGCGTACATCGGTGACAGTCATATTGCGAACGGTGACGGTATCATTTTCGCGGTCAGTATCTAATTTAGCGGTAAACCAAAATACGCCAAACACAGCGTCATTGCCTGAAACCGAAAATGACATTGCTGCACGGGCTGTTAAAGTATTACCGTTTAGTTTCTCGGGTTGTGGTTGATAAACTATAAGTGTGCCTTGTGATGTTTGCACTTGTTGCGGCCACTCAATAGCTTGGCTATAAAATGAAAATAAGCAGAAAAAAGAGAGTATTAAAACCCTGAGGGCAGTAATAAAAGGCAGGGGGAGTTTCATGGTCAATCCTTGGCTAACATAACTATTTAAAGTATAGCCAATGACATCGAAAACGCTTGAAGATTGTTCCTTTTTTAGTGTATTAGTTCATATAGGGTATTAGGCAATTTGAGTTAAAAAATGTGCACCCGCATTTAAGCCCATTTCATAACCCGCACTGAGTTTTTCAAATGATTTTGTTGTTCGACCAACAGCAAAGTTAGGTGGCGGTGCAATAATATTAATTTTACAATCGCTTGGCGGGTTGGTAATAAAATCAATACTTTGATTGTAATTTTCTGCGCGTCTGAGGGTTGCTTCAGCTAATGCTGGGGTTCTCTTATAAAGACGCTTTACAAGCCAAGGCGCTTTAGCTGGCTTTTTCTTATAGCCAAGAGGTTGAGATAAAATAACGGTGATTTCTTTATTACCCATCTCGTATGCTTTGCGAATTGGAATAGAATCAGCGACGCCGCCATCAGTGAGTTGTAAATTGTCGATAATGGGAAATTCTCGATAAGCAATAGGGAGAGCACATGAGGCTTTTAATTGCTCTTCAAGATGAGCTGCACTAGCTTTTAAGTACTCTGCTTGTCCAGTTTGTATATTGGTTGTAACAATGTAAAACTCACTGGCTTGCTTTTTGAAGGTGTCGAGATCAAGGCGAATATCACGGATGGTTTCTTGCCACAGCCAGTCTAAATCAAACAGGTGGCCACCTTTAATAAAACGAACAAAATCAATAAATTCAGGTCGGCAAGAGTAATCGGTAATCACCGCATGGTTACGTTTGTATTGGGCGCACAAATAGGCGGCAATGTTTGTGGCTCCGGCAGAAACACCATAGCATTGATTAAAAGGTTGGTAATTGGCTTCAATAAAGGCATCCAATACGCCAGTGGCAAAAATACCACGCATTGCGCCACCTTCTACAACCAGTGCCTTGTTATTGTTCATTTTCGCAACCTTGCTTGTAACCGTGAGTGCTTCTAACCATAGCAAACACGGTTACAAAACTAAATAGAGTTTTGACTCTAACTAAGTTATACCGCTTCTACCCAAAGTACGCCAACTTGTTTGTCGGTCACTTTTACAGTACTACCCGCAGCAATGGGAGACTGACTTTTTAATTGCCATGTAATACCCGAATACTGATGCGTAGTTAACCCTTTATCATCAACATCAGCGTTCACGATAAAGGTAAGCTCAGCAAAATCGCTATGTATTGGCTTAGTATCGGTTTTATCTTGCATGCGTTTGAGTGGTTTCCAAAGCACTACAGCAAAGCCTAGAGTAAACACTATATTGCTCCAAAGCGCGGTGGTGTAACTCGTATCAAGTAAGCCTATATTCATTAATAAGCCACTGGCAAATAAAGATAAGCCTAAAAACAGTAGTACATAGGTACTCATACCCAGTACAGCAACTTCAACAATTAGCGCGATAACACCTATAATCATTAATGCTTCGGCTAAATGAGTATCTAAAAATGCCATCAGCTCACCTAACTTTGTTGCTTTTTATTCAAAGAGTTAATAATAGACATCCCTTGAGCAACCAATGAGCTTGCATCAGTACCACTTTCAGGAAGTAATACCACAGATGACTCACGAGCAATCGCTTCTTTAGCAGCAATAGCTTTAGTTGCTAAGTCGAGTTGAATTGCTTTTTGACCTTGCTCTGTATCCGCTGCTTCACCTACTTTACGCAGTGCATCTGCTTGCGCTTCAGCAACAGCGATAATCGCTTTTGCTTCACCTTCGGCGCGTAAAATTTGCTCTGCTTTTTCAGCTTCTGCTGCAAGAACTTGCGCTTGCTTCTTACCTTCTGCCACGTTGATAGCAGATTGACGATCACCTTCAGACTCTAAAATCTGCGCACGTTTTACACGCTCAGCTTTCATTTGTGCTTCCATGGCTTCCATTACAGAGTTTGGTGGCACAATGTCTTTAATTTCGTAACGTAAAACCTGAATTCCCCAAGGCTCAGAAGCTTGGTTAATCGCGGTAACTATGTTGGTGTTTAACATGTCGCGCTCTTCAAAGGTTTTATCGAGTTCCATTTTACCAAGTTCAGAACGCATCGTCGTTTGCGATAGCTGAGTAACCGCAAACACATAGTCATCAACACCATATGTGGCTTTATACGGGTCAAGCACGCGGAAATACAGCACACCGTCGACGATAAGCGAGATATTATCTTTCGTGATAGCAGACTGAGAAGGCACATCTTGCGCTTGTTCTTTTAAGCTGCGATCAGCGGCAATACGGTCGATAAATGGCACAATAAAGTTTAAGCCCGCTTCTTTGGTTGAATGGTATTTACCGAAACGTTCGATTAACCAGGCACGATTTTGCGGCACAAATTTAACGCTACTTTTTAGTAGCACTAAAACAAAAATTAGAAGAAAGACTTCTACATTTAACAAAAGGTCTAAAATGCTAGAAATGGGATCCATGTACTTTCCTTAATACAGTTAAAATTATTTTGCCACTCAGATTACCACCACAAAGCAAAGCAGGCTAATGATTTGTAATCGGTACTGGTTTTAGAGTTGCCTCATTGTGTTGAGTACAAACCTACGGCTCGTTTAATCGGTAAGTGTATGTTTTATCATATACATATGCTGATCAGCTTGCGCCACAATTTCATCGGCTGTTTCTTGTGTGCCTAAAAACATGGTGACGCCAACACTGGCAGAACCTTTGTAGTTAATATCTTGATGAATAAATTTAATTTCGATAGCGGTTTGTAGTTTATCAGCAACGCGATGGGCGTTGTGTTTGGCTGTTTGCTCATCACGACCTAGGCCTTCTAGTAAGACTATAAATTCGTCGCCACCAATGCGGGCTAAACAGTCTTTCTCGCGCACAGCGGCTTTCATTCTATTGGCAATTTCAACAAGATAAGCGTCGCCTGTATTGTGGCCATATTGGTCGTTTAATTTTTTGAATTTATTGAGGTCAATAAATATTACAGCACCATAACTTTGGTCGCGCTTACTCATTTCTAACGCAAGTGATAAGCGAATATAAAAATAGCGGCGATTTAAAAGTTCAGTTAAGGGATCGGTAGAGGCAGCATAGAGGAGTTGTTGTTCATGGTATTTTCGTTCAGTAATGTCAGTTGCAATGCCTAAAATGCCAATTACTTTGTTTGGCTCTGAGTCACAAAAAATAGGGGTTTTTACTTCCCAAAAAATAAACGTGTGCCCACCTGGAAAAGTCAACTCAACTTCTTCTCGTGTTCGCTCTCCGCTGAGTACTCGTTTATCGATTTTTGCGAGTTTTTTGGCATCTGGGCGAGGGAAAAAGTCGGTATCGGTTTTATATTGTAATTCTTGAGCAGAACATGCAAATAAGTCTAGAGTCAGTTTATTTGCATAAACGTAATGTCCGAGTTCATTTTTTATATAAACGTATGCGGGTACGTTATCGAGTGCAAACTTTAACTCAGCAATATGCACAGGTAATTTAGTTGTATTAAATTCGGCCATAATATGTCCCTATATAACAAGCCATAAATTGATAGTGGACGAAAAAATCTTAATAAACAAGACTAACCACAAAGATAAAATTACAACTAATGATTTAGGTATGATTTTGAAAAGTAATTAAAAAAATAATAATGAAGATGGTTGATGAAC
>NZ_JAKEVN010000063.1:0-23950 GCF_022398505.1 Pseudoalteromonas sp. Isolate3
TTTAATAACTTAAACCCCCTATATATAGACGAAATCACAAATAACCTAGATAAAATGACAGCCAAATAGAAATTACCAGATTAACAATGCAAAAGTTAATAGAATGAACATTCTATTAACTAAAACCGTTTAACCGACCCAATAAAAAATCTTAACCCTCCTAATTTATTAAGATAAACACGCCAAGTAGTAATGTATTCGGTACATATCAACTTGAAAAAAATGTAACAATCGGCAATAGTTAGATTGTTAAAACAACAAGGAAAAATCATGTTTAAACAATTATTACTAATTGCATTTACTTTTTGCTCACTTTCTTCGTATGCAAAAATAAATGAACTACCAGAAGAATTCTCAGACTTTAGCCTTAATCGAGATATAAAAATTTCATATGAGGATCTTGATAACTTACTTGAAATAACCGTTCTTGATATGGGTAGGTCAGATAGAAGTTCACGTAAATCGAAGTCATCAATTGGCACAAGAATGAAATCCCACAAAAATAATGATACAGCTTTGGAGGCTAATCGTTTTTTATTTGAGGCAGTGACCAAATCAGAAATAAAAAATGGCTTTCACAAAATTCGTGTAAGCCTAGAAAAAGTACCTGACGAAATTTCTCTTAACGAACTTAGCCTTGATGAGCAATTGGCCTACTGGCTTAACCTTTACAATACAGCGATGATTGAAAAGTTAATCGAGCATTACCCTGTTCGCGATACAGAAGATCTTCTTTTTGATGATGATTCAATTTTAGATGAAGAATTTTTAACCGTTGCCGGTTACAAACTTTCACTCAATGATATTCAACATAAAATCGTTTTCGAAAAGTTCGGTAAAAAGAAACCAATCGTTATGTATGGCTTCTATCAAGGTAACATTGGCAGTCCAAATTTGCGTAATGAAGCTTATAAAGGCAGCAAGGTTTACCATCAACTCGTTGAAAACGGTGAAGAGTTTGTAAACTCGAATAGAGGTATGCAAATTAAGCGTAAAAACCGTCTTTATGTATCTAAATATTACGAGCAGACTGAATCATTATTTACTGACTTCGAAACAGACTTACGTGAACATTTAGAGGACTACGCTGAAGGTCAAATGAAAAACGATGTTAAATACGCAAAACGTTTTAAAATTGACATTGAAGATTGGAATATAACCGACTTATTTGGAACAGAACGTAGTTTTGGTGCATCTGCCTCAACTAACCCTGCGGCTATGTTAAACGCTGTGGTGAATAATTCTGATATACCAGTCTCTGCGGATGGCAGTAGCTCAGGTATGGGGGCCGTTAATGTTAACTTTATTAATGACTCTATCATGATGCGCACGATGGATTTTGGTCGCTTCTCACCTGAAATGTTAGAAAAAATCAAAAAGCTCAACTTAAAACGACAAGACAATAGCGGTACTGTTGAAATCAAAGATATTGATTCAAACAATTGATCGCTTAATACCGCATGTCAGTAATCAGCGGCATGCGGTCTTTTCGAATAGAAATCTTAATGCTAAGTCAGGCATTACAACAAATACCCAAGCTAACCTAAGTTAACTTCAGGGCTGTTTATAACCCTTCACCAACAAGTAAAAGGCAGTAAACACACCGAAGAAATCAGAGACCTTGATGTAAATCAAGAGTAATATTTTACTTTACTGTACACCATGTTAACATAAAGCAAAAACAGGGTGTACGAGTGAATAATTCATTGCAAAGAGCTTTGCATGCATTCAATCAACAACAATATGTGCAGGCATTACAACTCCTTTCTTTACATACAAATAAAACCGCTGATTGGTATACATTGAATAGCTTATGTTTATCAGCTGTAAACAAAACTATTGAAGCAGAGCAGTGTTATTTAAAAGGCTTAAGCCAATTTAGTAATCATGTTGGTCTTTTAGACAACTACACCAACCTACTTTGTAAACAAAGAAAATACACTGACTGTATTCAGTTTTGTGAATACAACACAGTCTCTTTGTCTCTTGAAAAACCACGCCTCAATTACATTGAAAGTCTAATTAATCAAGATGAATTATTAAAAGCCGAACAATTCCTAAGCGACACATCCCCTTCGCAAACTTCATTAGTTCGATATCACTGGCTCGCTCTAGAGCTTTTCGAGCGATTGGGTGATTTACAACGTATCGAAGACTATTTTCAAACAAAATTACCAGCCCAATTAAAGGGGCAATTTCATTTCGTTTATAAAGAAGCGTGTAATTATCGTAATTTGGGTAAATTTGACAAAGCATTGGAGCTTTTGAAAATGCTTTTAAAACAGCAACCAAGTGCTGAGTTACATTATATAGTTGGTTGTACACATTATGATTTACAACAATATGAACATGCACAAGCTCATCTCAAGGCATGCTTAGAGCTTGCTCCTAACTATGTACCTGCACATGAAAGTCTTAATAAGCTCTACTGGGAACACGCACAGAGCGAATTAATGAGCTCGTACACCCATACTTTTAAACACTATGATGCGAACCCTGTTCTGATCCACTCTCAAATTGGCCAACTACTTCAACTCGATAGGCTTGAGGAAGCATTATTAGTAAGCTCTGAAGCAACAACGAGCCATCCGCGAAACTTAGACCTACTCCATGCACACAGTATCATTTTAGATAGAAAGGGGCATGAAGAAACAGCATTTTCAATCCTTCAGCAACTAGTAAAAGAAGCACCACACAATGCACGTTACAGTATCGATTTAGCAAATTTTTACATACAACAAGGCGAGTACAGCTCAGCGATCTCTCATTTAGAAACTGCTGTAAAATTTAATCCTCACAACCAAGAGCTATGGGCATATTTAAGTATTGCTTGGCGCTTATCAAATAATGATAAATATCATTGGTTAACTGACCTAGATAAATTCGTTAAAGTGATGGAGCTCCCTGCTCCGCCAGGTTTTAAAAACTTTGCTGATTTTAATAGACAGTTGCAGGAACTAATGCTCAGCCTTCACACAAATAAACTACAACCATTAGATCAAAGTGTTCGCAGTGGCAGCCAAACACAAGGTCACTTATTACACCGCTCAAACCAACTTATTGATTTATTTAAGTCATCTATGAACCAATGCATTAATCAATACCTGATGCACCTGCCTGTGGATGCTAACCACCCTCTATTAGCACGTAACCATAAACGCTTTGTTTCAAGAGGTAGTTGGTCGGTAAAACTAGAACAAGGGGGTTTTCATGCTAATCATATCCACCCTCAAGGTTGGTTATCTGCTCCGAGCTATATTTCTATTCCTAATGAGATGAGTAAAGATGATGACACTAAAAATGGCTGGCTTAAGCTAGGAGAAACCAGCCTTAACTTAGGAGAACGAGAATCTATTGCTCGTGAAATATGCCCAGAGGAAGGTCAAATTATTATATTCCCCAGCTATATTTGGCATGGTACCTACCAACTAAAAAGCAATAGCCCTCGGCTAACAATTCCTTGCGATATCATGCCCTTAAAATAATAAAAAAGACCATCTAAATGATGGTCTTTTTTATTACCAATTACTTATTTAACAGCGCTTTTGCATCTTGGTAGTATTTTTCATCGGCCTGTATGTATTCAAGGTAATTTGCAAATCGTCCTGATGACGATTTATAAAGAGGTTTTCTAACCTGCCAGACACTTGCAGTACTTACTGTGCCAGTTTTATGATGAAATCGCTGCGCTTCATCAGTGTATTCTAACCCTAAAAAACTAAACAGCGGTTCTAACACCTGCTCAGGTGACTCAACAAGTAAATCATAATTCAGAGTAAAAATATCGTTACCAAAACACGACTGCCAATGTGATTTAATACGTTGCTGCTGCTCATAGTGATGCAGCGTATCGCTAAGGGACACAGCATAGTTTAAACTCGGACCTAAATGCTGGAAAAAAGCAGACAAGCTATTATCTTTAATATCTCGCTCTGTCCAGATAATCTTAGCTTTCGGATATAGCTGCTTGATGATGTCTAAGTAAAGGTAATTTTCAGGGCGTTTATCTGTTACATAAAGCGCACCTTCAGCTCTTAAGGTTAATTGTTCTTTATAACCATTAATAAATTCAGGCTCTTTAGCCTTATTAACAAGTGCCTTTTCATCGCCAATCAAATTAAATAACGATGAATGCAAATAGGCAATTTCACCACCTGCCGCTATTTGCTTGTTAGAGCTGATAATTTGTTCAATCAGTGTTGAGCCAGAACGAAACATACCACAAATTATAATGGGTGTTATTGAGCTATTCGCTTCTTGCAGAACAATATTACGAGCTAAGGTGTAGTCAGTAATCTTCTCAACAGATTGGCGATCATAGGCTGGTAAATACTTTTTATTGTAATGATTAGCTTTTACATAATAATGCCAAGCTTTCTGATAGTTTTTGCAATCATTAAATACTTTACCAAGTGCATAATAAATATCAGCACACGCTATATCATCTGATTCCCGCTGTAATATGGCTAAGCTTGCTTGCTCATAGTCAATTGCATCGCGTTCAGTGAAGGTTTCAATATCGGCCAATCTTGCTTGAGCCATCGCATTAAATGCATCTATTTTTAAAACCTGTTGAAATCCCTTCTTAGCCTTATCTTTATCACCGAGTTGTTCATAAATATTTGCCAATGCAAAGTGGGCTTGCAGATTATTACTATCAGCACTAATTGCCTGTTCTAAATACTTTATTGCTGAATCTGGCTGATGTAGTTGATCATTATGGACAAAAGAGATTTCGATTAAAGCAGGTACTTTAAACTGCTCTGACAAAACCCTCGCTTGATCTAGATAAGTTAATGCTGCATCTGCGTTATCAAGCTTTCTTTCTATTTTACCTAGCTGAAAACAAATATCAGCTTGCTGCGGGTTTGTCTCATATAAAGGTAATAGCGCGTTTTTTGCAATTTCTAGCTCACCACAACTTAAACTTAATTGTACTAGGGTCAGTACGTAATCAAACTTTGTAGGAGCAATTGATACCAGTTGCTGGCAATAAGAAATGGCTGTTTCAGTGTCTTGTTGCTGCATAGCAACTTTGAAAAGGACCTGTAACGCTTTTTCAGCAAAATCACTGTTATGTGTTAACGGTTTTAATAACTCTATCCCCTGGCTAACTTTACCTTGCTGAAGTAAAGCAACAGCTTGGGTAAACGTGTGTTGTTCTGATGTCATTGTTTCCCCATATTAAAAGCTTCCCCATAAAAAAAGCGAGCCGAAGCTCGCTTTATCATACATTAATTAATTCAGATTAGAATTTTAACGTTACGCTCGCGTGGAAATAACGACCTAATGTGTCGTAGAAACCAGCAATTGCGTTACCATTTGTAGATAGTGAACCACCTACCATTGGCGGCTCTTTATCTAGAACGTTATTCACACCAATAAGTACTGAAGTGTAATCATTTACAGTGAATGAACCTTTAAGGTCAAGGTAGCTTTGTGAACTAATACCGCCTTGAGCTAAAGTATCACTTCCTTCATAGTCACTTACAGCACCAAAGTAACGCCATTTAGCTGTTGCTCTCCACCAGCTGCCTGTGTCATAGCTTGCACTAAGAACATGACGCCATACTGGTTGTGGGTAACAGCCATCGTTTAACGTGTCAACACAGTCATATACTTCACTTACGCCAGGAATATTATCAAATTCCTTAGTCATCATGTAAGTACCGATAAGGCTTGTAGAAAGTGTACCGCCGCCGATTTCCATATCGTAGTTAGCACTTAAATCAACACCTTCATAGTGAATGTTACCTAAGTTAGTGTTAGTTGCTACAACTTGACCAGAACCAATCCAAAGGCTAGCACTACCAGGCGTACGTTGTACGTTATCACAGAATACTGCTTGGCCTGTTTTACCACATTGCTCAACAATAAGCTCTGCGTCAATCGCACCAATTGCGTCTTCAAGTTCGATATCCCAGTAATCGATTGAGAAGTTGAAATCTTCAAATGGGTTACCAACAACACCTAAAGTGATTGTATCAGCGATTTCAGGGCTAAGATTCGGGTTACCACCGAAGAAACCATTGTATTGGTCAGCAGGGCTCTTACCTACGTTACCGTATTGAGATGCTGGAACACCTGTATTAGCACATTCTGCTTGGCTAAGAGATGGTGTTGCACCCGCACAAGGATCGGTACCGGCCCATAAACCTGTGCTTTGTTGTGCGAAAAGCTCGCCGTTATTCGCAGCACGAACTGCACGGTTATAGCTTGAACGGATCTTCCAGTTTTCAGTAACATCCCAGTTCATTGCTACTTTATAAGTAGGCTCTGAACCTGACGTGCTGTAATCAGACCAACGATAGCCTAGTTCAAACAATAGGCTTTCAATACCTGTAACGCCTTCGACGATTGGTAAGCTTAACTCACCAAATACTTCTGTTACATCGTACTCACCGTTAAGGCTCTTAGTTGTACCACCTTGACCTAGTAATAGGCCTTGTGCGTAAACTTCATCCGCTGTACGGCTGAAAGTTTCTTCACGGTATTCAGCACCGAATACTGCCGCGATTGGGTAATCTGAAGAAGGTAGACCCCACTCAAACTCACCAGTAACGAAACCATTCACGATAAATTGCTCTGTAACACCATTAAGGATCGCAGTACCAGTTAGTGCACCAGCTGACTCAGGAGTAACACCTTGATACGTGAATACTTCGTAAGGGATACAACCAGATGTTGCTGAACAGTCTTCGCCATTTGCAGAAAGTGCAGTACTGATACGCGGACCAAAGAAGTCATTTTCGTATGCTGAAGATGAAGACGAAGAACCGTATTGTACGAATGCTTCGTATGACCAAAGGTCGCTAAGCTCACCTCTACTACCTAGTACTAAGCGGAATGAGTTATGCTCAAGGCTATCAGCACGAGGGCCACCTTCAACGTTACGTTTACCGATGTAAGTTGCAAATTGGTCACCTGAAGTTAAACCGAAACGGTCAGTTAGGTTTTGACGCTGTGCATCTGTAAGAAGCGGGCTATCGTAATCGATAACATAGTTTTCGTTAAAGAACGTACCAGATTCTGCGATTTGCGCTGTAGTACGGTCACGCATGTACATCGCTTCCATGAACGGTTGGAAGTGATCATTAATTTCGTACTTAGAGAATAAACCTAAAGTGTGACGCTCGTTAGGGCGCATGAAGTGGTTAATTGGCGCGTAGTTATATACGTTACCACTTGAAGGAATGAAGCTACTATCAGAGCCAAGTGTCCAGTAATCATAATCATCCCAATCAAATGCACCGCTGTCTGTAGGCGCTGAAATATAGAAGTTAGGAATAACTGCGTTACCTGAACCACCACACGCTGTACCTGCAGCATTTAGAGCACATGAAGAGTAATCACGGGCACCTTGGCGAAGTTCGTTTTGCTTTTGGTAAGTGAAATAACCAACAGCATGGCCTTTACCACTATCGAAAGAGCCACCTAATGTAGCTGAGAAGTCAAAAGAAGAACCATCAAAACCTGAGCTACCTTCTGGGTAGTCGAAGTCACGCTCATCCATTAAACCTTGGATGTATTCATTATCATTATCGTGTTGATATGCAGTTGAACCAAGGCTTACTTCAAAACCTTCGAACTCATCGTTCATTACAAAGTTTACAACACCCGCTACCGCATCGGCACCGTAAGTTGATGAACCACCACCCGTCATTACGTCAACACGCTTGATAAGAGCAGCTGGGATTTGGTTAATATCAGCAGACTGAGTATAGATACCACCCGCTTGCATACGACGACCGTTGATAAGTACTAGAGTACGCTGTGAACCCATACCACGTAAATCAAGAGTAGCTGTACCAGAAGCACCATTTGATTGGAACGCTGTATTTGAAGCTTCAAGTTGAGGCAAGCTGTTCATCATGTCTTCAACACGTGTAAAACCAGCTACAGCGATTTCTTCAGCTGTTGTAACTTGTACTGGGCTTGCAGTTTCAATATCAGTACGTTTGATACGTGAACCTGTAACTTCAATACGTTCAACTTTTTCTGCTGCTTCTTCTTCAGCAGCATAAGAGTTTACAGAAAACGCAGCTGTTGAAGCTGTACCAAAAGCAAGCGCTAAGCGAACTGCTTTTGAAACTTTATTATTTAACATTTGATTCTCCCTGGACCACTATATTGTGGCTATATTTAGCATAAGCTTGTTTATTATTTGTATCGCATCAGGACTGCGACAAACAAATAATAAACAAATAAACCAAAATATCCAGCCCTTTATTTACAATTTTTTAATGAAGCAGCAAAAAGTTTACTTTTTCTTGTTTTGTGAATAAAAAACACACAAATAAGCGTTTAAACTGAGCCAATCGATCATTCACCGCAACAAAGAGTCAAAAAAATGTTAATTTTCTAAAAAAGCTGTATCTGACGGTCATTTAGAGATGAAACTTTAGTACCCAAATCAACAACAATCATTTCAGCTATTGGCAATAATTGTTTATTAACATAAATTCCATAATCATAATTATGTTGACCTGTGTAGTACTCAACGCCGTTAGCGGTGTAAACATATTCAATTACTTGACCACGCTGAAACGCCAGATGGGGATTGTCAGCTAAATGCTGTTTCGCTGCTTTTACATGGGGAGGGATGTTTTTTTGGTAATCAGTTAAATGCTGACCTAAACGCTTACGATAGATAAGGCTTGAATCAAACTCACCTGCATAGAGTTTTTTAACATATCTATCAAAGGCTTGCACTATTAATTGTGGACTGTAATTTTCTGAAAATAAAATTTCAAATAATTCTGTCTGAAACTTATGAGCAAGCTCTGTCCAATCACTTCTCACAGTTTCCATGCCTTTAAAGACTAATTTTGAAGCGCCATTTTTTTCAACTTTTCCTACATAGCGCTTTTTAGAACCTGTTGTTTTGCCTCTAATTGTAGGCATAAAAAATGGGCTATAGTGGGTTTCGAACTCAATTTCCAAGAAACTGTCTATTTTATAATCTTGTAATAATTTAATTTGCCAACATTTGTTAATTTTTTTTGCCAGTTTCGTACCGATTTCATTACAGTTATGCAAATTTAGATCATCGTCAAGCCTTACAAAGGTCGAATCTGTATCACCATAAATGACTTCGTAGCCCCACTCTTCTATCCACTGCTTGGTGGTTTGCATAATTTCATGACCACGTAAAGTGATAGAGCTAGACAATCGAGGATCATAAAAGCGACAACCTTTTGAACCAAGTACACCATATAAACTATTCATAATGATTTTAATCGCCTGTGAGAGCATAGGCTGATCTTTGTCTTTGGCTATTTGTCTTGTCGCTGCAAGTTCACGGATCAGTTCAGGCAGGTGGTGTTCAGTGCGTGAAAACTGTGCTTGGTTAAATCCTTCGATTGCATTATCCGGCTTTTTTAATCCCTCTATAAGCCCAAGAGGATCTATACAAAAGGTCCTCATGATCGATGGATATAAGCTTTTGTAATCAAGCACAAGTATATTCTGATACAAGCCTGGCTGCGATGACATAACATAACCACCTGGGCTGTCAAAGCTTAGCCCGTGATCTCCTAAATTCGGGGCAACATAGCCACTTCTATGTAACAGTGGTAAATAGAGATTAGTAAAGGCAGCAACTGAACCGCCCATTCTCTCTAATTCGAGGCCTGTGAGCTGGCTTCTTACAACCGCAAAGTCGAGCAGTTTGAGCTTCTCAAAGATGCGTAGTACCAATATACAATCTTGTCTGTTGTAGTTAGCAAGCGAAAGCTTCTCTTCATTAAACTGACGAATAATCTCTTCAAGGCGATTATCAGTGCTAATCAGCTTTTCTTCGCCAAGTTCAATGCTTGCTACATTGGCAAGGCTAAAACTGTCGTAATGATAAGTGGCATTTTTTAAGGTATCAATACCATCAACCACAACGCGACCAGGTATTGTAATGCGGGTAAAGTTTCCCTCACGCAAACGCATTTTTTCTTTATTACGCCCAAGCTTTAGTGAAATACCTAGTGCCTCAGCTCTTGCATGAAGTACACTAAAGTCAAATTCAATAACGTTCCAGCCAATTAATACATCTGGGTCAATTCGCTGAATTTCAGTCTCAAACTGAGATAACAGATCAATTTCATCTTCACACCAGTTAATTTGATAATCTAATTCGACAGTAGATTCTCGGCGCCCTATCATTAACACTTTGTCTATGCCGTCTCCGACTAAGCCAATAGAAAATAGTACGCCATCACCATTACACTCAATATCAATAGAAACGAGCTTAAAATTAGGTTTAAATTCATTGTTTGGTTTTAATTTTGCTTTCTTTAGCAGTCTAAAATCGCTTCGTGTTTGAATTTCACCTTTTACCCATACAGAGCCTTTTATAAAACGTTCCATCAAAAATCTGTCAATTGGCCTAACATCATCTTCAAACGTCACTATTTGTGAACTTTTTAAAATTTTGATGGCACGGTAATAGTCTTTTAATGAATTAAAATAACAACAGATCACCGATTGATTTTGAAAGTTTTTTAATTTGGCATCTGCAAAACGAACATAAATGCTTTGACTTTGTAAAAGCCTTTCTGCAGCAGACACTTGATTGTCAGGGATGAAAAACACCACTTTTTGCTGTTCAACGAGCACTTTTAATGGGCCGTGTTTACACCACAACCAAAACACAAAAGTAACTCCTGTTGAGCTATCGAAGGCCTCTTTTGAAAGGATAAAACCTGTATCTGTAACCATTTACTTCAAATATCTATCACGGTAGAGGTATAGTACACCCTAACTATAAAAAATTATAAGAGCCAATTATGAGCCCAATTGATACGATTAATAACGCAAAAACACTCGTTGCTACTGAACCACATAAAGCTAAAGTTATGTTGTTAGAAGTACTCAATGAACATCCAGAATATCACGATGGCTGGGCTGTACTTGCTGATACTCACAAACGACTGCAAGAGCATGAACAACAACAAAGTGCACTAAAACAATATGAAATGATTTATTGGTTTAATAAACAACTAGACACTGCGAAACAACAATTAACCAATCAAAATCCTCAGCAAGCTCAGCAAGCTCAGCAAACCATTCAGCAATTATTAAAATTAGTACCAAATGAATATAGAGCACTTCAAACGCTGGCTGATATCGCACTAAAGGTGGGAGATAGCAAAGCGTACTTGGACATATCAAAACATAACCTCGAGAACAACTCGCAAAAACAAGCAGTCCTAGAAAACTACTGCCAAGCCTTACTCAATACCAAGCAATTTGAAGAGTTACTCACATTTTATCGCACATCGATCCCCTCTCCTACTTTATTTATTGAGAGTTTAATTGCTATCGCTCATGTAAAAATGATGCAATTTGATAAAGCAAAGGCCATCTATAACAAGTTACTCGATGCAAACTATTACGCAGCCCATTGCCACCTTCGACTTGGTAACATAGAAAAAATCAAAGGTGATACTGAACTTGCTATAACGCACTATAAACAAGCACTCCAACTAGATAACAGACTAGGTGAGGCCTATTGGAATTTAGCTAATTTAAAAACATATACATTTAATAATAGGGATATAGACAGTTTAGTAGAACAAACACAATCTGCTGTTCAAAACCTCAATAGTGCTCAACTTTACTTTGCTCTCGCCAAAGCCTATGAACAATGCCACAACTACGAACTCTCATTTAAGACATTAGAAAAAGCAAACAAAATTCAAAAAGCACTAACACCATACAAGCCAAGCAACTTTACTTTTCGTTGTAAAAAATATTTAACTCAAAGATCTATTAATAATCTTACATCTAATGAATCGCTACAGCTGATTTTTATCGTCAGCTTACCGCGAAGTGGCTCTACCTTAGTTGAGCAAATTTTAGCAAGTCACCCTGATGTTGATGCAAGTTACGAGCTCACAGAAATAAATGCAATCGCTCGAGAGTTAGAAAGTAAAAAACTCTCAGATGTTCCTTATGGCCTTGATAAGCTAACTGATAAAGATAAAGCACACTACGCTGATAGATACCTAAAATTTATTGCTCCTTTACGTGGAAAAAACAATATATTTATCGATAAGCAACCAGTGAACTTTCATCATATCGCGTTAATTAAAACGCTCTTCCCAAATGCGAAGATACTCGAAGTAACGAGAGATAAAGCCGCAACTGCGTGGAGTTTATACAAACACTCTTTCTCTGAGGGTCACGCCTATAGCTACGACTTTACATCTCTTGCAGAATATATAAATGATTACACTGATTTAATGTCGCACTGGCATTGCTTATATCCTGACGAAATATTTAAAGTCGACTATCAAAATCTTGTTAATGATTTTTCCAACACCGTGAGTGAGTTACTAACTTACTGCGATTTAGAAATGCATGAAAGCTGCATGAGTTTTTATAATCACAAACGCCCAATTATGACACCAAGCTCAGAACAAGTAAGGCAACCCATTTACAAAGATGCATTAACAGAATGGTCTAATTATCAGGTTCATCTTGAACCTCTATTAAAGCTAATAAAATAATAATCGAACAAGTCGCTTGTAGTTGCCCAGTTAAATCTCTAAAATTCATTACTGTAATTATATACATACTTTAGGTTTTCTGGGCATGCTATCTGACTCTTTAAAAAAAACAATTCGGCAAATTCATAAGCATGTTGCTGATAACCTTACTGACTACCGCCCTAGAAGCAGTCAAAACTATTTAGTTGCCGAGATAGCAAAAACCCTTGCCGGTGAGTATCACAAAAGTCAACGTATCTGTGTCATTGAAGCTGGCACAGGGACCGGTAAGTCACTCGCTTATTGTTTAGGTGCATTACCATTGGCGATGGCCAAAAAAAAGAAATTAGTGATTTCGACGGCAACTGTTGCCCTACAAGAACAGTTAATTAGTAAAGAACTGCCGTTTTTTAAAGAGCACTCTGGGTTAGATATTAAATTTGATTTAGTTAAAGGTCGTCAGCGTTATATCTGTGCACAAAAACTTAGTGCTGCAGTTAATGGCGACAGCCAAACGCAAATGGAGTTTATGCCAACCCTGTCATCACCACTTTCAGATATGGAAACCAAGTGCTTAAAGCAACTTTATGATGCTTATTCAAACAAACAATGGCAAGGCGATCGCGATAGTTGGGCTGATACTATTCCGGATAAAGTTTGGAATTTAATTGCCTGTGATAAACACTCATGCCAACGACAAATGCGCGCTCATCAGCTCTGCCCTTTCCATATGGCGCGTCAGCGTCTTATGCAAATGGATGTGCTAGTGATCAACCATTCTTTGTTACTAGCTGATCTTGATTTGGGTGGTGGTAAGATTCTACCTGAACCTGACGATACTATTTATGTTATTGATGAAGCCCATCACTTAGCGCACATCACTCGAGACTTCTCATCTGCTGCGGCAACAATCAAAGGCACCATCGACTGGCTCGACAAGCTTGTTAAATTCGCAGGGAAAATGGCGAATGTACTGGTGGGTCAAAAAGCGATTGGGCAAAATTTTAAACTCAGTGACAGCATCAATGATGCGGGCAAAAACCTAAAAGTAGTCCGTGACATTCTTGATAATGCCGACTTTAACTACAATAGTGATGATACCTATCGCTTTGAGCATGGTGAGATTCCAGCGGCTTTGCATGCTAAAGCAAAAGATATTAGCGATGCCACCCTTGATGCACTAAGAGCACTTAACAAGATGCACGACACCCTAGTGCAAGACGTGAGTGATGGCGATATTAAACCTTATGTGGCCGATCCAATATTGGCTGAAAGTGGCCAGTACATTAATCGCCTAGAGTTATTAAACAAGCTATGGTTTAGTTACGCTACAAAAGGTGAAGGTATTCCCCATGCTCGATGGATAAAACGCCTAGAGTATAAGAACCATCACGATCATTTACTCAGTGATTGCCCTATTGAAGTTGGCTATTACTTAAAAGATAAATTATGGAACCAATGTGCAGGTGCTGTTCTGTGTTCAGCGACATTAACGGCACTTGGCTCATTTGATCACTTTGCATATGAATGTGGCCTTGCCAAAGAAGAAGGTGTCAAATACATTAAAGTTCCTTCTCCGTTTGATTATCCAAAACAAGCCACGCTGCATATTCCTGCAAGTCATATTGAGCCTACAGAGAAAGCCTTTAGCGACCACTTAGCTGAACAGTTACCTAAATTCCTTAACGATAAAAAAGCTAATTTAGTGTTATTTGCCTCTTATTGGCAAATGGACCATGTCGTCAAAGCGTTGAGAAGCAAAGGGATTGATGTATTAGTGCAAGGTGAAATGTCGCGTGAGGCACTTTTGAAAAAGCATAAAGCGAATGTAGATTTAGGCCGTGCTAGTTATTTATTTGGCACTCAAAGCCTGTCAGAGGGTCTTGATTTACCGGGTAAATACTTAGAAAACTTAGTTATAACAAAGATTCCATTTGCGGTGCCGACCTCCCCAATAGAAGAAGCGCAGGCTGAGTTTGTACAAAGTAAAGGTGGCAACC
The DNA here is from genome assembly GCF_022398505.1 of Pseudoalteromonas sp. Isolate3. Lineage (NCBI taxonomy): Bacteria > Pseudomonadati > Pseudomonadota > Gammaproteobacteria > Alteromonadales > Pseudoalteromonadaceae > Pseudoalteromonas > Pseudoalteromonas sp. Isolate3. Next base: position 14,483 of record NZ_JAKEVN010000063.1, read on the forward strand.
CGTTTCTTTCGATAACCGTTCCTGATGCTGCAAAGAAATTAGTACAAAGCTGTGGTAGACTGCTTCGTAAAGAAAATGATCAGGGCCGTATTACTATTCTTGATCGCCGATTAGTGACCAAGCGATATGGCAAAGCCATGCTCGATACCTTGCCACCCTTTAAAAGACAAATTGATTATTAATGTTTGAATTAGCTTTAGACCCAACAACATGGGCACTATTATGCGCAGTGGCGCTGGCAGCTGGCTTTATTGATGCTATCGCAGGCGGTGGCGGCATGTTAACTGTGCCGGCGCTATTAACTGCGGGCTTACCTCCCCATCTCACATTAGGCACAAATAAACTTGCAGCAAGTTTTGGCTCATTAACAGCCAGCGTGACCTATTTTCGTAAAAAGTTATTCAACCCTCGATTTTGGGCCGCGTCCATCCTAGCAACAGCCATAGGTGCGCTTATTGGTACCCTTGTGGTTGATTACTTAAGTATTGAATTTCTGAATAAATTATTGCCAGTGGTAATTATTCTAGTAGCTTGTTACAGCTTATTTGGCAGTTTGAGTACTACCGAGCATAACGAATTACCAGAACTTGATGGCAAAACTAAAATTAAACAGTGGCTGCAAGGGCTTGGACTAGGCTTTTTTGATGGTTTAGCAGGCCCAGGGACTGGTACGTTTTGGACTGCTTCAAATAGCCTATTATATAAGATGAGCTTGTTACTTAACTGTGGGCTTGCTCGCTCGATGAACTTCGTTTCAAATTTTATTTCTTTGATCACCTTTGTTGCGTTAGGGCATGTGAACTTTATACTTGGTATCACGATGGGCTTTTTCTTGATGCTAGGTGCATGGTTAGGTGCGCATTCGGCAATTAAGTTTGGTAGTAAAATGATCCGCCCCGTGTTTAACACTGTGGTTATTGTTTTAGCATTAAAGTTAATCTATGAGGCTTATTTATAAATGCAATCGACTGCTTTTGATAAACTGCGTTCACAAATTGAAAGGCTAAAGCAATTAGCTACACAATTTGATAAGGGTAATTTGTTTGCGAAAAATCGTTATATGCAAGCCCAACCAAGTTTATTTGATAAAGCAGTATTTAGCACAAAAAGTATGAAGCTGGCAGATTATGTCATAGAAATCGAAGATGAGCTTAACAGCCTGCCACCTGCTGAGCATCGTCACGCATACCAATATGCTCTTGAACGAATTGCCCTTCAGGTAGAAGCTGTATTCAATGTGATCAAATCAACCCCTGTGTGGGCTAAAGAAAATAAGTACAGTTTTAAACCAAAAACAAAGCCACAAGTTTATAAACAAGCAGTAAAAAAAATCATGCAGTCGTCACATGAACTGTATGATGAACTAAAGCAAAATCACGAGTTTGAGCGCCGCTTAGTTTTGATGATTGAAGAGCGAAAACTTAAGCTCGAAGCTGCAAATACGCAGCAAGCAGCCGAAATCAATAAAGAAATACTTGCATTGCATGCAAGGTTGGGCCGTTGCCGTAAGGCAATTTCAGCCACTGAAGACAAAATTCAACAGGTCGAAAAACAGCAGCTCAGATAATGTTTTACTATCATCCAAGTTATTCAGCGTTAGCTTTACCTGAGCGTCACCGCTTTCCGATTGATAAATACCGCTTGTTAAAACAACTTCTCAGCGGCTTTATTGATGAGCAGCATTTCATTACCCCACAACAAGCCACTCGAGCACAGCTTGCTCTGTGCCATGACCAAGATTATGTCGACGCTTTTTTCACTGGCAGCCTTGATACAAAAGAGATAAAAAAAATGGGCTTCCCTTGGTCACATGAATTAGTTGAACGAACACTTTATTCTGTAGGGGCGAGTATTCATGGCGCAGAGTATGCCTTGCAACATGGTGCAGCTTTTAACCTAAGTGGTGGTTATCACCATGCATTTACAGGCTATGGCACTGGCTTTTGTATTTTCAATGACTTAGCGATAGCAGCTGCGCATTTAATTAATACAGATCAAGCCGACACCGTGTTAATCTTTGACTGCGACGTTCACCAAGGTGACGGTACCGCTGAAGTGACACAAGCGCACCCTCAGATCATTAGCTGCTCAATTCATTGTCAACAAAACTTCCCGCGAATTAAACAGCAATCAAACTACGACTTTTCCCTAGAGCATGGCACAAAAGATACTGAATACTTGGAAACAGTGAAACAAGCATTAGCCTTAACGATGAGACTCCACCAGCCAGATATCATTTTGTACAACGCCGGCGCAGACATTGCTACGAATGACGAATTAGGACACTTTCAAGTCAGTATGGAGGGAGTGTATCAACGTGATTATTTTGTATTAAACCAAGCGAAAGAAGCAAAAATCCCTGTCTTTGCAGTCATGGGCGGTGGCTATCAGCGAAATGTAAGCCGTTTGGTTGATGTTCATGGTCAGCTTTTTAGGGCTGCTGTCGATTTATTTTAAAGCTTGGTATACACTTAAAGTGACTTTTTAATTGGGTTCACTTTGTATGAAATTGCATGACGACATTCACAACTACTATGAAAAACTGGTTGTCGAAGACATCACAAAACGTAACTTAGAAACGACCTACAGTGATGATGTTATGGCAGATTTATGCTGCACTGTATTAAATCAACTCCCTGCCCGCTACATACGCTATGATGTTGATATGGAATTTTATTTACCGCAAACAGAGCGTATAAAAATGGAGCAGCAAGTACAAACGGCAATCGATGTGGCAATCAGTCAAGTTGCTAAGAAAAAGGAACTACAATCATGAGTAGTGAGTTAGAGCATGCGCCTGACTATATAAAGATTGCTGTTGACCTAATTATGCTCTTAGAGCAAAACGACGTACCTGCTGAAGATGTATTAGCCGCACTAGAAATCGTAAAATCTGACTTCGAAAAGAAACTCTCAAAATCAACTAATTAATAGTCCGAAAATGGCGAGTATTAGGGCATAAATTTGTTATGCTCAGGTTTTATAATTAAAGAATGTAACACCATGTCATTGCCAAGTTTTTTGCGCTTATTCATCCTTGCTGCTATTTGGGGCGCTTCCTTCTTATTTATGCGTATGGCAGCTAATAGCTTAGGCCCTGCGGTATTAATAGAGCTAAGAGTTGGCTTTGCAGCAATAACACTCTTTATTTTTGCTTTATACTTACGAAAGACACTCGCTTTCACGACACATAAAAAACACTTTTTTATTATTGGCGCACTTAATTCCGCTATCCCCTTTTTACTGTTTGCCTATGCAGCACAAACAATCAATGCATCAACCTTATCAATACTAAACTCAACAACCCCAATTTGGGGCGTGATTGTTGGTATTATTTGGAGTAAAACTAAACCCACTAAAAGTATGCTGCTTGGCTTACTATTAGGTTTAACGGGCGTAGCAATTTTAGTGGGTCAAAATAGCCTCACTATCGATACCCAAGCAGTTACAGCAATCTTTGCAGCACTTTGTGCTTCACTAAGTTATGCCATAGCATCCCATTACACTAAACATGCACCAAAGTTGTCTGCTTTTGATAATGCTCATGGCAGTATGTGGGCAGCAAGTATTATGGTACTACCGCTTATTTTTGTTATTCCTGCCAGAGAAATGCCAAGTAATGAAGTGATGCTTGGAGTGGTCGCTCTCGGTGTGCTTTGTACTGCTGTGGCGTATATACTGTTTTTCCGCTTGATTGATGACATTGGCCCAACTTCTGCGTTGACTGTTACCTTTTTAATCCCACTCTTTGGTATTGTATGGGGTAATTTAATTTTAGATGAACAAATAGGGCCAAATACCTTAGGCGGCGCACTTTGCGTTATCGCTGGCACCATGCTGGTCACAGGCTTTATCCGTATAAAACCATTTTTAAAACGAAACACCTTGTAACAGAATGCAAATTGCATTTTTAAATACAATCTATACTCTATTAGGTACTAAATATGGAAGGAGAATAGTATGTCAGGTACTACCATGGTGGTGTTAATCGTGCTGATATCAGTCGGCTCTGGGGTAATTTATGATATGTATAAAAAACACCTTGAGTTTAAATCACGGACTTTAAAGAATTCAAAAGAAGCAAACGAACATGTTGCCGAAGTGACAAAAGAACTTCAAGAATTAAGAGAACGTGTACAAACGCTCGAAGCCATTGTCACTGACTCTAGCTACAGCGTAAAACAAGAAATTAATAAACTTTAATTACAATAATAAAGCTGAGTACTCATCAAGCACTGGCTGATAATAAGCCGCGTCTTGATTTAACATGCGTTGGTAATGAGCACATAACTGCTTTAAATAGGCTTGGTGCTCTTTACTTGTTAGTTGCCACATTTGCTGCCCAACTCGAGTAACCTGTTTCGATGATGACACACTCATAGCTATGATTTCATAAAAGCGTTTATTTTCACAAATCAACTGTTCTGATACGAGCCCTAATGAGAGTGTTTGCAAATAGCGGCGAACTTGATAACTGTGATGTACAGGGCAAACAATAAAGTCAATATGAATACCTGGGTGATGACCCACAATCTTCGCTAAAAATTGCACCAATAGCTCACCACCAACACCCGCAATAATAACAAGATGGCGTTTATTTGGATCAGGGGAAATCATCGCAACATCCTGACAATGAACTTGCCAGCGAGCGCATTGCTCGTTAGTGGCAAAGCGCACCAGTTTGTCGTTTAGTGCTTGCATCAACTCAGGCACAATATCAACAAAATGTATAAGCTGTGCTTTATTTTGCTGTAAAAGCTCAATTCCTAACAAACCGTGGTCGCAGCAGCAATCCCAGATTTCGTCATAGCCTGATTCAACCACATCAACGATGGCTGATAGTCGTTTACTCAATGCCATTAATTTGCTGTTTTATAGACTAAGGCTTTTAAACTTCGATCACTGTCTACTTCAACAAAGCCATCTGTCGGTTTTAAACGCTCAACAAAACAAATAGCCCCTTGCGTATGCTCAGCAATTAGCTCTTTAAACGCCTGCTCTGAAAGCTCAGGGCTATTAGCACAAAGCAATAATTGGGTGTTTTCATTTAACAGTTCAGGTAAACGACGCAGGATTTTTTGATAATCCTTAGTCAATATAAAGCTTCCTTTTTGAAAGCTCGGTGGATCAACAATGATCAATTCATAAGGTGCTGATTTTTTTAACTTGCCGAATGACTTTAAAATATCGTGTGGGAAATAACTAACTCCTTGAGCAAAACCATTTAACTGATGGTTTTGTTTACCCGTTCTAAGCACGCCTTTATTCATATCCATATTAATAACTTGGTCAGCACCACCCTGCATTGCAGCAACAGAAAAGCCACAAGTATAAGAAAACATGTTTAGCACTTTTGCGTTTTTACTATTAGCTTGGACAAACTCACGACCACGACGCATATCAGGGAATATACCGGTATTTTGGCGACTAAGTAAATCTACTTTAAACTTAATACCATTTTCACTAACAAGGTGCTCTTGTGGTAATTCACCAAACAGAAGAGAATTTCTGGTATTAATTCCACAACGTTGTTGGTAAACCAATGCAGTCACAAGCTCTGGTGCGTTTACTTGCGCCCATTGCCACACTGTATTAGTTAATTGCTCACGCACTTGTTCATCTATTTCTTCATATGAAACTAAAAAAAGTGCTGGCGGATAAAAGTCTAAGTTAATGTGACTAAGCTCAGCCACGGAGTGGCCACGGCCATGAAATACACGGCATAATTCATTTGTAGCGAGAGGAGCCTCTGCTAAAGCATTTAAAATGGCAGAAAAATCGTTTGTCATAATCTTTAGTTAATTAACTGTTGTTGTAATTCGTGAATTTCATCCCGCACAGATGCCGCTTTTTCAAATTCAAGATCGCTAGCATAGGCATGCATTTTCGCTTCAAGCTCTTTAATTTGGCTGGCAATTTCTTTTGCACTGAGTACTTGTTTAGACTCTTTACGCACCAATTTAAGGTTGTCTTTAGGGCTTGCTTCTTCGCCCACATCCATAATATCGGTGATGCTTTTAACCAAAGCTTGCGGCTCAATACCATGCTCAAGATTATAAGCTTGTTGTTTTTCACGGCGGCGATCTGTTTCATCAATGGCTTGTCTCATTGATTTAGTAATGCGGTCACCATAAAGAATCGCTTTACCATTTAAGTGACGTGCAGCACGACCTATGGTTTGGATCAGTGAACGAGTAGAGCGTAAGAAACCTTCTTTATCGGCATCAAGTATCGCTACTAAGGATACCTCTGGCATGTCGAGACCTTCTCGTAATAAGTTAATGCCCACTAACACATCAAACACACCAGCACGTAAATCGCGGATAATTTCAACCCGTTCGACGGTATCGATGTCTGAGTGCAAATAACGAACTTTTACGTCATGGTCATTTAGGTAGTCGGTTAAATCTTCAGCCATACGCTTGGTTAAAGTAGTTACCAATACCCGTTCGTTGACCTCAACTCGTTTGTATATTTCAGAGAGTAAGTCATCTACTTGTGAGCCCACTGGGCGCACTTCAATTTCTGGGTCAATAAGCCCGGTTGGACGAATGACCTGTTCTGCAACTTCCCCTGACGAGCGTTCAAGCTCAAAGTCACCTGGGGTGGCTGACACATAAATAGTTTGCGGCGCGATTGCTTCAAATTCTTCAAAGCGTAATGGGCGGTTATCTAACGCCGATGGCAAGCGAAAGCCATACTCAACGAGATTTTCTTTACGGCTTCTATCACCTTTATACATAGCACCGATTTGCGATACCGTAACATGCGATTCATCGATAATCATTAATGCGTCATCAGGCAAATAGTCAAGCAATGTTGGCGGCGGATCGCCTGGCGTTCTGCCAGATAAGTAACGCGAGTAGTTTTCGATTCCTGAGCAATAACCAAGCTCGGTCATCATTTCGATATCATACTGAGTACGCTGAGCAATACGTTGCTCTTCTACAAGTTTATTGGCACTAAGTAGCTGAGAACGACGGTCTTTAAGCTCATCTTTTATTTTATCAATAGCATCGAGAATTTTTTCACGCGGCGTAACATAGTGCGTTTTTGGGTAAATAGTAGCGCGTACAATGTGCTTTTCAACAGCCCCAGTAAGTGGGTCAAAAATACTTAAACGCTCTATTTCATCGTCAAACATCTCCACACGAACGGCATAAGTATCAGATTCTGCAGGAAATATATCAACCACTTCCCCACGAACACGATATGTACCACGGCTAAATTCAATATCGTTTCGAGTATATTGCAATTCAGCAAGACGACGCAGCATGTCGCGTTGATCGACAGTTTCTCCCACTTTAAGCAGTAGCATCATTTTCATATATGAGTCTGGATCGCCCAAACCATAAATAGCAGACACCGAAGCCACAATGATCGTATCACGACGCTCAAGTAGCGCTTTAGTAGCGCTTAAACGCATTTGCTCGATATGCTCATTGATAGACGCGTCTTTTTCAATGAATGTATCACTAGCAACAACATAGGCTTCTGGCTGGTAATAATCATAATAAGAAACAAAATACTCAACCGCGTTATGAGGGAAAAACTCTTTCATTTCCCCATAAAGCTGAGCAGCGAGTGTTTTGTTGTGTGCCATGATAATGGTTGGCCGATTCAAATCATTAATGATATTGGCCATAGTGAAGGTTTTACCCGTTCCCGTAGCCCCTAATAATGTTTGATGTGCAAGCCCAGCCTCAAGACCGTCTTTTAACTGTGCAATCGCCGTTGGTTGGTCACCATTTGGCTGAAATTTAGAAACTAGCTGAAAATGGTCGCTCATGAATGACACTCCTTCACATAAGACTCACTTAACCCATCAACTTCTTTGATAAACCATCTATAGGCAACCACCGCAGTAAATAGGTTACCTATAGCCGCGCCAATAAATAACCCTTTTAACCCAGCAAACTCACTGCCGATATAAGCAAAAGGCACGTAAAAAACAAACAGACGTACTACACTTAAAATAAGCGCATTCATCGGTTTATGTAATGCGTTAAATGAAGAGTTCGATAGAATAATTACCCCTTGTAGGCCATAACTTAGCGGTAGGATATAAATGAACAGCTTAATAACATCCATTACCGCCTGCTCTTTACCAAATACATTAGCTATCAAGCCAGAAGTTAATAGCAGTAAAATATAAATAGCAAACTGCCAAATCATCACGAATTTTAAGGTTTTAGTGTAGGCTTCTTTTACACGTTCAAACTTACCGGCACCAAAGTTTTGACTAACAAATGGCGGTAAAGTCATCGATAAAGCAAGCACAACAAGACTTGCGATAGACTCAATTCGACTTCCAACACCAAACGCTGCTACAGCTTCAGGACCATGCTTAGCCACTAATGCCGTAATTACCGCCATTGCTATTGGTGTAAGCATATTTGCCCCCGCCGCTGGTAAACCAATTTTAAGAATTTTTTGAATTGAGCTAAATGGTGTTTGCAAACCAGCATGCAAACTCAATAAGCCATTTTTAATTGCTAGAATATATAAAATGATAACCACCGCAACCGACCACGCAATAACGCTGGCAATTGCTGCGCCTTGTATACCTAATGCGGGAATAGGCCCAAAGCCAAAAATAAGCATAGGGTCTAAAATAGCATTAATCAGCCCCGCTCCACCCATAACAATGCTCGGAGTTTTGGTATCACCACTTGCTCTAAGTACTGAGTTGCCAACCATAGGTGTAATTAAAAACACGCTGCCAAGGAACCATACACTCATATACTCATGAATAAGCGGTAATACTAATTCACCAGCACCAAGTAACTTAAAAATAGGATCTATCAGAAGATAGCCCATCACAGAAAGACTAAACACCATCACAACCGATACCAACAATGACATACTGGCATCAAAGCGAGCTTCATCTAACTTATCACTACCGAGGGCTTTAGCGATAACCGCTGAAGTGCCTATACCTAAACCAATTGCAAGGCTAATAACAGTAAAAGTAACAGGAAAGGTAAAACTGACAGCGGCGAGAGGTTCAGTGCCTAGTAAACTAATAAAGAAGGTGTCAACAAGGTTAAACATCATTAGGGTGATCATTCCAAAGATCATCGGAATGGTCATTTTTTTTAAGGTTGGCAGAATGGGTGAGTTTAAAAGATCAGGTTTAGTTTTGCTCTGCGGTTTCACGCTCATGGGGATACTTTGCCTCTTTTTCTGAACCTGTTAGTTTAAAGCATCCTTCTCTTGCAAGCTATGCTTTATTAGCAGAATCAAAATTGATACACAAAACTATCACTTTTGACACTTTGACATAAAAATAACCACTAACCCTCATAAAATACAAGATAAAAACAACTTTAATAGCTTTGTTACAATTAAAAGGCAGTTTTCGCTGTTTTTTTACACAACAAATCGCGCTATTTCATCGTCACGAATAAATTTACTTATCAATTCAGCATGGCTTCAGATAAAAATACTAAGCAATTGATTTATAAT
>NZ_JAKEVN010000064.1:0-23854 GCF_022398505.1 Pseudoalteromonas sp. Isolate3
AGTTTAACTAATGCAAGCTTAGCCGAAATAATACTTTAGTTAAACATTTTATTTAAAATGGAATATTTTTTTCTTCCTTGATAACARCAGTGAATCGTCAATACAGTGAAATTCAGCTGCGGCTTGCTTTAAAATATCGGCAGTGAGGTGCTCTGCCCCATAGACATCACACGGTAGCTGATACTTATTCGCTAAATGGCCAAGCAATAACGCAAAATCTCCATCACCCGAAAGTAATACCATTTTATCGAGCTGCTTGGCATGCTCTAGCATATCAATGGTAATGCCAACATCCCAATCCCCTTTCGCACTACCATCTCTGCGCTGAATAAAAGGTTTCAGTTTTACCTCAAAGCCAATTGCGCGCAGAATATTTTGAAACTGCGATTGCTTTTCATCACCACGATAAATTGCATACGCAATGGCGCAATCAATTTCATAGCGTTCGCTCATCTGTGCCCAAAAGGCATTGTAATCAAAGTTTTTCTTGTAGCTTTCTTTACAGGTGTAATAAATATTTTGTACATCTACAAAGATACCGACTCTTAGCTTATCAACTGCTGACATAATTTTTCTGTTTTTAGTGATTTGTGTTCACTGTAGCATATCTAGGTTGATATTTACGAAAAAGTAACCTAAATTGGTTACATAAAACAAAGTAACCAAATTTGGTTACTTAACGCGATGTAACTAAATTAAGTTACTTAACCTAAGGGATCATAATGATTGCGGTGATCAGCGGTGATTTAATTAAATCACAAAAAATTCCACAACAAGAATACGATGCCATGCTGTATCAGCTTGATCAAAGCTTACGCTTTGTTGCCAAGCGCTTTAATGCAAGTTTTAGCATATATCGTGGCGATGCATTGCAAATACAGTTAACAGAGCCAGAGCAGGTCTGTCATGCTGCAATTTTGTTGTATTTGCAAATGAAAGCAGCCAATTACGAACTGCGACAAAGTTTGGCTATTGGCTCACTCGAGAACTCCCGTGCCGATATAAAAACAGCCACAGGCAGCGCCTATACTCTATCTGGCCGGGGGTTAGATAATATGGGCCATCAACGGCTCACTTTACAAATAGACAATCAACCCCTTGAAGAGGGTTTTTTACTCAATATTGAACTAATAGAAGTATTACTTGAAAAAATGAGTCAAAAACAAGCAAATGCATTGTTTTATTATTTAACAGCAGAACACAACAACCATGCCGAACTTGCTAAAGAACTCGCAACAAGCCGAGCCAATGTCACAAAGCTATTAAATTTGGCTCACTACCAATTAATTGAACGTTTTATACAGTACAGCCAAACCACACTCAAAGGAATGACAACATGAGTTTTTCATTACTTATCGTAAGCTTAATTTTAGCGCATTTAATTGCCGACTTTTACTGGCAACCTATGAGCTGGGTACATGACAGAAATACGCGCCACTTTCGTGCCAGTAAACTTTACTTGCACGTGCTCATCCACGGTGCTAGCTCATTTTTGGTACTATTATTTTGGGAGTTTAATTATGGCTGGCAAGCGCTTTCAAACGTCGTTATCGCCACGGCAGTGATTATGGTTACACACTATCTAATCGACCTTGCTAAATCTTACTCAAGTAAAGGTGTGGTTCCTTTTATTGTCGACCAACTTGCACATTTAGTTATCTTGTTCTTACTGGCTATATGGTTAAGCGAAAACGATAAGTTTTTTACACATAGCTGGCAATGGCTGATGCAACCGGCAACATTATGGGTGCTGTGTGGCTATTTATTAATTTTAAATCCAACAGCGGTGTTTATTCGAATGATGTTAGAGCGGATCACATCTGGCTTTAGCACCACGGGCAGTTTACCAGCTGCGGGGCAAAGTATCGGCATGCTTGAGCGGGTATTAATGCTAACATTTATCTTACTGGACCAATTTTCAGGCGTTGGCTTTTTACTTGCGGCAAAATCCGTATTCCGCTTTGGTGATTTAAGTGCCAGTAGAGATAAAAAACTGACTGAATACGTTATGCTCGGTACCTTACTCAGTGTCAGCGTGACTTTATTTATTGGTTTAGCCGTTAATTACCTTAAAGCCGTGTGACTTTGCAGACCCATAAAAAAACGCGCCAACACAGGCGCGCTTTATATTAATTAACCAATAAATTAGCTGTTATTTGAGCCATCATTCTTAGGGCGACGTCTGCGCTGAGAATTCCCCCCTACAGACTGACGCTTAGCCCATGGGCTTTGTGTTTGCTCGTCACTTGCTTTCTTGGCATTAGATTTTTTCCCAGAACCACCACGGCGTGGACCTATGCCACTGCCATTGCTATTTGGTTTTTTACTATCCGACTTAGGCTTAGAAAACGGCTGTTTGGCTTTTTTCGGCTTTTTGGGTTTAATTGGGCGTGCATCAAGCTCTCGTTCAGGCACGGGATTGCTTGGTTCAAAACCTGCTTCAGTCGCGCGTGGGATCAATTCACCAATAAAACGTTCAATACCGTAAAGATCAACTGCATCTTCAGCTGTCACAAACGAAATAGCATGACCCGATGCACCTGCTCGGCCTGTACGGCCGATACGGTGTACGTAATCTTCATAAATATTCGGTAAATCGTAGTTAACAACGTGAGGTAGCTCAACAATATCAAGACCTCGGGCAACGATATCGGTTGCCACTAGTACGCGCACTTCACCTGATTTAAAGCCTTCGAGTGCTTTAACACGAGCGCCTTGCGATTTATTTCCGTGAATGGCAGCACCCACAATATCATCGCGTTCAAGCTGCTTAACTAAACGGTTAGCACCATGTTTGGTACGACAAAATACCAATACTTGTTGCCAATCGTTAGTACGGATCAAGTGGCTAAGTAATGCTGTTTTGCGCGATTTATCTAGCGCATAAACTGATTGAGTAACCGATTTAGCGGTCGTGTTTTTTGCTGCAACTGAAATTTCAACCGGATCGTTAATTAGCCCTTTTGCAAGTTCACGAATTTCATCAGAGAAAGTCGCTGAGAACATCAGGTTTTGACGTTTAGTTGGCAGTTTAGCAATGATACGTTTGATATCATGGATAAAGCCCATATCAAGCATACGATCGGCTTCATCAAGGATCAGTACTTCTAAATCATCAAACTTAAGAGCATTTTGATTGTGTAGGTCTAATAAACGACCTGGTGTTGCCACTAAAATATCAACACCTTTGCGAAGGCGCATCATTTGCGGGTTAATTTTAACACCACCATACACTACAAATGAGCTGACATTTGAATGCTTAGCATATTGCTCAACATTTTCGCTTACTTGCAAAGCAAGCTCACGAGTTGGTGCCAATACTAATGCACGTACTTTATTGCCACCTGCTTTAGGGCCTTTTGACAAGCGCTCAATTAGCGGCAGCGTAAAACCCGCGGTTTTGCCTGTGCCAGTTTGCGCTGCGGCCATAACATCGCGACCTTCAATGATCGCAGGGATAGCTTGTGATTGAATAGGCGTTGGTGCTTCATAGCCCTTTTCTAAAACTGCATTTACTAAAGCTGGTGATAAACCTAACCCATCAAAACTCATACTATCTCTCTTTAAAAAATTCAGCCGATACGGCGAAGTGGGCGCATTATACCTAGGATAGTCAATAATGCATGGAATTATTTACAAACTAGTACTTAATGGTGGATTTAGCAGAATAATTTTAGGTATAAAAAAAGCGGCTCTGATGCCGCTTTATCTTATATACCCAAACCACCTTGAGGTGGTTTGGGTATAGCTAATCTTTACTTAACACCAAGTTCGCGTAAACGCTCTTGTAAATAGCTGTCTGCAGTGTAGCGCTCAGAAAGCACAACATCAGGACGCGGGTGTAAGAATAGTGGTAACGAAATACGTGATTTCGTTGACGCTTTACCCGTTGGGTTGATCACGCGGTGAATAGTTGATGGGAAGTAACCACCTGACGCTTCTTGTAGCATGTCACCAATATTGATGATCAGGTTACCAAAATCACATGGTACGTCTAACCAACCACCATCTGTTTTTTGTACTTGTAAACCGGGTTCATTCGCCGCTGGTAATACAGTTAATAAATTGATGTCACCGTGTGCTGCCGCACGGATTGCACCAGGCTCTTCATCACCAGTCATTGGTGGATAGTGAAGAATACGCAGGAGTGTTTGCTCAGAGTCAGCAATCATATCTTTAAGGTCGATAGAGAACTTAGCACGCACCTCTTCTGGTGCTTCTGCCTGAACCCAACTTAATAATGTTGCCGCAAACTCATTGGCTAAGCGATAGTACTCACGGATTTCTTCTTCTAGCTGTGCTGGAACACGGCCTTTTGGATAAACGTGGTAGTACTCTTTAATATCTTTAACGGTAAAGCCTTTTGCAACTTCTGACACTGATGGTGGGAAGTAACCATCTTGTGTTTCTTTTGAAAATAAAAACTCATGCTTTTGCTCAGAATTAAAGAATTCTTGCCAATTTTTGTAAATAGACTCAACTAATGACTGAGGTATTGGGTGGTTTTTTAATACACCGAAACCTGTGTTTCTTAGTGACTCAACAAATTGAGCGGCCGCATCGCTCGCTTTATAATCAACGGTAGGTAAATGTTGCATTGTCTTTTCCAGTGAATAAGGTTCTAGAAGTCTGTGCTAAGCATAGCATTTCTTCATTATAGCGCTTCGCGAGAATAGAGAAACACAAGCAAAAACATAAGGACTTATGTCCGCCCCTGCCTAGCTTAGCTCCTTAAGTTTGATACAGATCAACTAAGCCTTTAAGTAGTATAATGCGTACTATTACATAAACTTTGATATGGTTAAAAAGACATGTTTCAACACGAAAGGATCGCTTATGTTCACAAGGCTGCAAATTTTACTTTTCAGTGCGCTCATACTCGTTACCAATCCGGTCACCTCAGCTGTGCAAGCAAACTATAAAGTCGAAAATATTAAAGATAATGTATATCGCTTTACTGTCGGCCATTATCATAGTGCTTTTATGATTGTTGATAACCTTGCCTTGGTAACGGATCCTATTAATAGCGATGCCGCAAAATACTTAAAAAGCTATATAAAGAAAACCTTTAACGCAGATATCAAATACATGCTATACAGCCATAGCCATGTTGACCATGCGATGGGCGGTAATGAGCTAATCGATACCAACACAACTGTCGTCGCTCATCAGTTTGCAGCTGAGGACCTTAAATTGAATAAAGTGCCTACTGCCCTGCCTGATCTTACTTTTACCGATACACTCAAAGTCGATTTAGGTGATAGCTACGTGCAGCTTAATTACTATGGGCCAAATAATGGCCGTGGTAATGTCAGTATGCGCTTTATGCCTGCCAATGTACTTTATGTTGTTGATTGGATTGTACTTGGCCGCATGCCATATAAAAATCTGATTGGTTACGATATTAACGGCATGCTGCATTCAACCAAAGCCGTGTTAAATGAACCTGCGTTTGCTGCATTTATAGGTGGCCATGCTGATACAGGCAACCGCGATGATGTTGTCTCTTACTTACACTACATTGAAGACTTACACACTGCCGTTCGCGATGGCATGTTAAAAGGTAAAAACCTTGCTACCTTACAAAAAGAAATAAGCTTGCCCCAATACAGCCATTTAAAAATGTACCAGCAATGGCTACCACTGAATATTGAGGGTGTGTATAACAACCTTGTCGAGATGGGCTATTTTAATTTTCGCAGCGATATTGATGCTCAGTTTTAACTGAGCATCAAAAACGTGCCAAAAACGTATTAAGTTCTTTACTCATACGTGCGACAAGCGCTTCTGGGCCACCATCATACATATCGTTATGGCGCGAATCTTTAAGCTTAATTTGCGTCACTGGGTATACAGCGAGTTCTTGCTGCGTAAGCAATACGTTGTCATCTGCTGGGTAATCGCTACCACGTAGTGTCAGTACAGCAATATTTTTGTTCCTTGGGGTCAGCATACGACGATGATCGAGGGTGATCAATTTAGAAACCTTAGCGGGATAAATAGCGGCATATAATGCTGCAATATCACCCCCATTTGAGTGACCAAATAAAGTGAGCTGATTAAAGTCATACTCAGCATAACGCTTTGCAAGTTCTACGGCTAAAAACTCAAGGGTTTGTACACCACGGTGCCAGTTTTCCATGCGTGTGGTCATGTATGGTGTCTCAGGATTTAAACTCGGATCGCCTTTTAACTCATGAGCAACTTCAACCGTTAAATAACCATGCTGATGGAAGGCCTGCTGGGCAAATTGATAGTCTGTATGCGCCATACCATAGCCTGCCCCAATAAACGCCACTGGGCATTTTTTCTTTATCGTGCATTTGCTATCGGCTACTGTAATGGTCACCGGAATATGGCGAGCTCGCTGTGTATCAAACAGTATCTCTGTTTGATTAGCAAAGGCTGTCTGCCCGCTAAGGGTTAACGCGAGCATTAGCGCCGCCTTTTTAATATTTAACATGCTATGACTGCTCTAATTTGAATTCTAAGCTGCGTTTAACCATCGGCCACTCACCATCAATAATTGAAAACACCACGGTGTCGCGTACACATCCATCGGCCATTATTTGGTGATTACGAAGAACCCCATCTTGTTTTGCTCCTAAGCGAGCAATGGCATTGCGCGAAGCCTGATTATGCCAATGGGTACGAAACTCAACAGCAATCACATTAAGCGTTTCAAATGCATAACTCAGCAGCAGTTTTTTACATTCAGTATTAACCCCAGTACGCTGAAAACGCTTGGCATACCAGGTATAGCCAATTTCTAAACGGCGATTTTTACTGTCAATATTACAAAAGCGAGTTGAGCCTATCACGGTGCCTGTGTGTTTATCGATGACAGCAAATGGTATTGCGCGTCCAAGTGACTGTTGCTCAAACGCCATAGTTAGATAATCGTCCACACGCTCTTCATTGGGCACCGAGGTAAACCATAGGTCCCAAAGCTTTCCATCTGAAGCGGCGCTTACTAAAGCATCACGGTGCTCCAACGTTAACGGTACTAATTTAACAAATTGACCTTGCAAGGTGATGGGGCTTAAATCCATAACTTTCCTTAACTTTAATCCACCAGCTCGATGTCGAGCCCTGCTAATAAATCCAAAGCGGCATAACGTTCAAATTTGGCCTTACTGATATTGTTAGCTGTTATATCAATAGCAAAGTGACTAGCACCTATAAAATTAGCTTTACTGAGATTGCTTTGTTGAAACAAGCTGTCACGAAAATCAGTATCAGTAAAATCAGCAGAAGATAAATCTGCATGTCTAAAATCAACATCTTTGGCAAAACAGCTACGCATTTTTAAAGCTTTTAAGCTAAGCTCAAAAAAGCTGCTGTGGCTAAGCTCACAGCCAATAAAACTCACTGGAGCACGGCTAGCGAGTAGCGGCCAATCAACATCAGTAAAGCGTACACTGGTTAATTTACACTGTTTAAAGTTCACTTCTTCGAGTGAGGTGTATCTAAGCCCAAGCGCAGCTAAATTACAGTTTTTAAACTCACACTCTATAAACCGGCAGTTTTCAAACTGACTATTGCTAAAGTCACAGTCGATAAATTCACATTGATCAAATTCGCAATGCGAAAATGTTTGGTCTTCTAGGTTTACTTCAAAGGTGTGTTCAAAATAAAGCGAGTGGCTTACGATCACGCGGTGGTCTCAATATCTTGTTTAAGCGCAAGAACTGCAATAAAAATAAGACCAAACAAGGGAATAAGCGCTAATAATCCACCAATAACGGCCACCACGATTGGTGTTGAGGTTTTACGCTTGCCTAAGTAATAGCTGATAGCGGCAAACACAGGGATTAAAATAACAATTATTTGGCCGATTAAAGTTGCATTGATATTCATTTTCTCTCCTTGAAGAACATACTAAATATTCATTTAAGCACAAAAAAACCCTAAGGCATATACCTTAGGGTTATTATTCATTAAGTCTTATAATTCAGTTTATTATGAATTATTCAGCGTCTTTCGCTACAACATTAATTGCTAGCTCAGTTAATGCATCTGCATTTGCTTTGCTTGGTGCATCTGTTAATAAACATGATGCTTGCGTTGTTTTAGGGAAAGCAATCACGTCACGAATGTTGTCAGTACCACATAACAGCATAACTAAACGGTCAAGACCAAACGCAAGACCCGCATGCGGAGGTGTACCGTACTTAAGTGCATCAAGTAAGAAACCAAACTTGTCTTGTTGCTCTTGTGCATCAATACCTAAGATTCTGAATGCTGTTTCTTGCATATCGGCATTGTGAATACGTACCGAACCACCACCAACTTCGTAGCCATTTAATACCATGTCGTATGCATCTGATAATGCTGCAGCTGGGTTTGCTTCAAGCTCTTGGGCAGAAATACCTTTCGGTGCAGTGAATGGGTGGTGAACCGCATGCAATGTACCTTCGTCGTCTTCTTCGAACATTGGGAAGTCAACAACCCATAAAGGTTTCCAGCTATCAAGATCAGTAATGCCTAAATCAACACCAATCTTAAGACGTAATGCACCCATTGCTTCGTTTACAACGTTGCGCTTATCAGCACCGAATAAAATGATATCACCAGATTGCGCATTAGTACGCTCAAGTAATTGGTTGATCACCTCTTCGTTTAAGAATTTAGCGATTGGTGATTGCACACCTTCAACGCCCGCAGCACGGTCGTTCACTTTCATCCAAGCTAGACCTTTCGCACCATAGATACCGATGAATTTAGTGTAATCGTCGATTTGTTTACGAGAAAGCTCAGCACCGCCTGGTACAGTTAATACAGCAACACGGCCTTTTTCGTCATTAGCAGGACCTGAGAATACTTTAAACTCAACGTCTTTTACTAAATCGGCAACGTCAACAAGCTGCATTGGGTTACGTAGGTCTGGTTTATCAGAACCATATAAACGCATTGCTTCGCTGTACGGCATCACTGGGAAGTCGCCTAAGTCAACGTCTAATAATGATTGCCACATTTCTGTAATCATTTTCTCAGTCATTGCACGCACTTCATCAGAGCTCATGAATGACGTCTCTAAATCGATTTGTGTGAATTCTGGCTGACGGTCTGCACGTAAGTCTTCGTCACGGAAACATTTAACAATTTGATAGTAACGGTCAAAGCCCGACATCATTAATAATTGTTTAAATAACTGTGGCGATTGAGGTAAAGCGTAGAAGCTACCTTTGTGAACACGGCTAGGTACTAAGTAGTCACGCGCACCCTCTGGTGTTGCTTTTGTTAGTACCGGTGTTTCGATATCTAAGAAACCGTTGTCATCCAAGAAACGACGCACAAAGCTGCTCGCTTTTGCACGAAGTTTGATACGGTCGCTCATTTCAAGACGACGTAAATCTAGGTAACGGTATTTTAAGCGGCGCTCTTCAGAGTTTTGCTGATTAAAATCAAGTGGTAATGGCTCTGAACGGTTGATGATAGTTAAGCTTGTGCCTAAAATTTCAACTTCACCTGTTGCCATGTCTTTGTTTACTTGGCTATCAGGGCGTGCGCGAACAACACCTTTTAACTGCACACAAAACTCTTGACGTAGTTTATTCGCAGTATCCATTAATCCTTCTACTTCAGGATCAAAAACAACTTGTACTAAACCTTCTCTGTCACGTAAATCGACGAAGATAAGGCCACCAAGGTCACGGCGTTTGTTGATCCAACCACATAGTTCAACTTCTTGATCTACGTGAGATTTATTTAGCTGTCCGCAATATATAGAGCGCATAGTATTCCTGTCAGTTAAAGACTTATAGCCGCCTGCTCTTAAGAGTTCGCTATTTTGAGAGCAAAAGCCACTATACAAAGTAATCATTTAAGGCAGAGCATTATACCCAAACCATCTCAAAATGCGAGTGCCAGCAGTGCCTGTCGGGGGCTAAATATACACCCCGACTTCTGAGCAAACATTTCTTTTGTTACACTAAGCACAGTTTCAATTTATTGGTTGATTTAATGCTGTATTTAGGTTGTCCGCAGTGGTCTAGTACCGCATGGAAAGGAAATTTACTCTCTAGTCACTGTAAAAGCGCCGACATGCTCAGTGAGTATGCGCAATGCTTTAACTCAGTCGAGGGCAACACCAGTTTTTATGCTGACCCAAGTCATGAGTCATTATTGCGCTGGCATGATGCGGTTCCCGAAGATTTTAAATTTACTTTTAAGTTTCATCGTCGTTTTAGTCACGAATTACAACTGACAAATATAAATAATGAACTTAATGCATGGCTAAACTTATTTGAGCCAATCTTTGCTAAAACGGGGCAAGTTATGTTGCAGCTACCCCGCGCCTTTGGACCAGAAGCACTGCCACTGCTTGCTAATTTTATTGCACAACTCCCCAAACAACTTAGTTACGGTGTAGAAGTACGTCACCCCGGCTTTTTTAATAAGGATGATGCTGAAATTCGTTTAAATCAGCTATTAATTGAAAACAATATAGACCGCATAAGCATGGATACCCGCGCTTTATTTGCTGTACCCGCCGATACCGATGCACTCATTGATGCGCAAAAGAAAAAGCCCTATTTACCGGTGCATGCCATTGCAACAGGAAATCAGCCAATGCTGCGCTTTGTGATTGCCAGCCTTGAACATGAATATAAATCGTATTACCAGCCTTGGCTGAAAAAAGTAAAACAATGGCTTGATGAAGGAAAATCGCCCTATTTGTTTTTTCATACCGCAGATAATCGCCAGTCACCACTTTTAGCAAGACAGTTTTGCCAAGATTTAGGTTACAATCACCCCGTGCTTGCGCCGTTTTTAGGTGAACGCGAAGCAAGCCAAAGCAGTTTATTTTAGCGCCCGATTTATTAGAGAAAAGATGAAAGATTACAGCCGTTATTTTCAAGGTTACCCGCCCCATATCATTGAGCAAGTGTTACAGTTATTTAAGGGTGACAGAGCTGCCAAATACCTAAAAAGCAAATACCCAGATGCACATAGCATTACCAGCGATAAAGCTTTATACAATTACGCCACTGAATTGAAAAAGCGTTACCTTAAAAATGCCCTGCCATTTGGCCGTGCCGCGTTCAAAAAACAAGGCGATATGGTCACAAATGCCTTAGGCACCCATACTTTCCGTATGCAAGGTAAAACCCGAAAACACGACCTTGCCATTAATAGCGATCTACTTCGCGCACCTGAACCACTTCTCAAAGCACTCGTCGTACACGAGCTGGCTCATTTTAAAGAAAAAGACCACAACAAAGCCTTCTATCAACTTTGCTGCCACATGGAACCGCAATACCATCAACTAGAACTGGATTTGAGAATATTCAGTGTGTTGGTAGGTGAAGGGAAAAATCCGTACTAAAGCTATCAGCTAAAAACATAAAACCTGAGGAATGAACGTTAAGCTATTGTTGTTCAAAAACACTAATAACTATCCTCCATCTCAATCAGCTAAAAACTGACGGCTGAAAGCTGACAGCTAGACTTCAATTACCTCAAACCTTTTCTGTCCTATCAGCTGACCTGACTCGGTAACCACTTTAACGACCCATTTTCCTGCAGCATTTGCAGGGAAATTCGTTTTATGACTCCAGGCACGATAGCCCTCTTTGCGACCACCAGAAATATCCAAGGCTATGCGGTCAACTTCTTTACGATTATGTACCCATACATGGAAGATTTTTTCATCTAAACCTCGAGGGGCTTTTACCGCACTAAAACTATATAAACCTTTTCCATGCAAGCTCTGCTCAGTGAGTTCTGTTATTGGCGAAAGCGGTTTACGGGCTTGTTCATCAAGCTGATACGACATGCTCATATCAGTTAAACGCAGTGCCGCAGGGGGTACAAAACTGCGTAATTGCCAAAGCCCAGCACTTAAAGCGCAAAGCAATAACACCAACAGTGGGAAACGCCACCATTTCGCATTTGGCATCAAATTGCCAAGACTTGGAATCGTTAAAATAACAGCCGTGATCAGCGCAATTTCAAAACTCTGGCTGGTCGTTAACTTTAATAAAATAGGTAAGGTAACCGACAGCACGACAAATAAAGAGAAGCTATGAAACACACTAAACCAGACACTGTGCCTTGCAAGCTTTTTGTAATAAAGGGGATCAACAACAGAAACGAACGCACAAAGTATAATTAACGCAGTAAACGCGGCCTGCCCATGATCCCAAGTTGTCACCGCCAAAAAAAATGGTAATGCAAAAAACAAACTTTCTTGCTGCACAACTTGCAGTGCAAAGCGCATCACGTTGGGCGATACCGCCACACCAAAACGCTCCTCTACTTTATCTCTTAGCCAGTTATCTATTAACAACCACAACCAAGTAACTAATAACAAAATAGAGATAAGCTGCGAAAACGACTCTTTTCGCTCAACAAAGACAAAACTTGCCACACCACTGCAAAAAGCCAACACAGCCATCAACCCCGGCCGCTTCTGCATCATGAAAACAAATTTAGTTATAAAGTTTTTTAAGTAATTCATGCAATCATCAAATCCATTTAAGGCTTAATGAGTAAAGCATAAATTGGATGAATGTAGGCTTTAAAAGGAGCTTTAAGTTCAGCTTTAAGCCAAGACTAGTTACTCAACTGCCTATTGAGTTATTTCAGTTATTTAATTTATGTATAACGCACCAAAGCATTAACTTAATAAAAGCTGCAAAACCATATTTCAAACTCCGAGTTTAGTGCCCTCAATTGAATTTTACAGTTGCAATAAGCTTATTATAAAGCACTAAGTGTTTAGCATTTTAAACACAAAAAAGCGCGGTCTAAACCGCGCCTCTGTTTATTTTATCTGACGGCTGACAGCTCAAGTCGTTGGGTTACAAACCAAGTTCTGCCATAAAATCATCATCTGCATCGTCTGCTTGTGATGATGCTTTTTGCTTTTCAGCTTTTTGTTTAGCTTCGTTCTCAATGATGTCATCTGGGTCAACGGCTTCTGAAATATCAAAGTCATGTAGCTTGATGAATTCAGTTTTATCCATTGCCAGCTCAAGATAGAAGATATTTTGCTTAGCTGTGGTGAATGTCACACGGCGTGCTTGCGGTCTATCCATGGTAGTATCAACAGAGATTTGCACCTGCTTGTTAATTGCCATCATCTTAGGTTGGTTTTGCGTGATAGAAGTATGCAGCTGGTCACGTACTTTTGACGTAAAGTCACCAACGATTTGGTTCATCAGCTCTCCGAGTACGTTCGCCACATCATCTGATAAATGGCTTTGTGCAATTTCGTCTTCTGGCATACCCATGTTACGCATGTAATCATGGTAAATTTCCATGGCTGCTTGCGCTGTGAAGTTTGTTACCACAAGACCGGTAAAGCCACCATCGAACAATACAAAACAGCCAATATCTGGGCGCATACAGGTGCGGGTGATTTTTTGAACCATAGCAGAATAACTAATACCGTTACCACTTGCTGAAGACAGAACTCCAGTCACTGAATGACACAGAGTTGATAAGATATCTTCTGTACTGATCACTTTGCTTTTTGTCATTAAACTTCTCTTTTTTGTACTTGTTATTGATAATTCTAGCCAAGCTACTGAATTTATCACTGACTATCCAGTTAAAAATGCTAAAATAGCGGTATTATTTTTTAAAGAGACTGTTCACGTGACGCAAAAAGACAGTATTTATGCCACTGAGCAAGCGGTTAAAGACTTTAGCTTTGACCAACATGTAGTAGAAGTTTTCCCTGATATGATCCAGCGTTCGGTGCCGGGTTACGCAACCATTGTTAGCACCATAGGTAAACTGGCTGGCGAGTACGCGCAAAGTAATTCAAACCTATACGACCTAGGCTGTTCACTTGGTGCTGTAACGTTAAGTATGCGCCGTAATATTCGCACCGATAACTGTAATATTATTGCCGTCGATAACTCAGAAGCGATGGTTGAACGCTGTAAATTACATTTACAAGGTTTTCGCTCTGACGTGCCGGTCACTGTCACGCTGGGTGATATAAACGATTTAGCAATCGAGAATGCTTCTGTGGTAGCGATGAACTTTACACTACAGTTTATTCCACCTGAAAAGCGCCAAGCAGTGCTTGAAAAGATTTATGCAAATTTAAAACCTGGCGGCGTTTTGCTGCTTAGCGAAAAAATTAGAGGTGAAAATGAGCAATGCGATAATTTGCTCATTGATTTGCACCATGATTTTAAACGTCACAACGGCTATTCAGAACTGGAGATCAGCCAAAAGCGCACGGCTATCGAAAATGTCATGCGCCCTGATCATTTATCTACCCACTTAAACCGATTAAGTGAAATTGGTTTTAGCCAAACGCAAGTGTGGTATCAATGTTTTAACTTCTGCTCGATGATTGCAATCAAGTAATCATCACAACGATATAAAGAGTATTTCATGTCTCAATGGTTTAACCAATTTTACGCTGCGATTGCACAAAGCCCGCTTAGCCACTGGCTCGAAACTTTGCCTGGCCAATTAAAGCACTGGGAACTAGAAGCTAGCCACGGTGATTTACCAAAATGGCAAAAAGTGCTGAAAAACTTACCTGAGGTAAGCACAAACCATGTGAACCTTCAGGATAAAGTACAAATTGGCACCGGTGATGAGCTATCTGAAGGCCAGCAAAAACAGTTAACGCATTTATTAAAGCGCATGATGCCATGGCGTAAAGGACCATTCAGCTTACACGGTATCGAGATTGATACTGAGTGGCGCAGTGATTGGAAATGGGATCGTTTACTGCCTCATATCGAACCGTTAAAAGGCCGCACTGTGCTTGATATTGGCTGTGGCTCAGGTTATCACTTGTGGCGCATGCGCGGTGAAGGCGCTAATTTTGTAGTGGGCATTGATCCATCCGATTTGTTCTTATGCCAATTCCAAGCGATAAAGCATTATCATCAAGATGACAACGTGCACTTATTGCCGCTAGGTGTAGAAGCCCTGCCAGAGCTAAAAGCATTCGATACAGTATTTTCGATGGGTGTTTTATATCACCGTCGTTCACCTATCGACTTTTTAGCACAATTAAAAGCACAGCTTCGCCCAGGGGGTGAGTTAGTTCTTGAAACTTTGGTTGTTGAAGGTGACGAACACACAGTTTTAGTGCCAACCGACCGTTATGCGAAAATGCGTAATGTATGGTTTATCCCAAGCACCGCCGCATTAAAACTATGGATGGAGCGCGTTGGTTTTAAAGATGTGCAAGTAAAAGACTGCGCAATCACAACGCTTGAAGAACAACGCAAAACCCAGTGGATGGAAAACGAATCATTAGTCGACTTTTTAGACCCAAATGACACCAGCAAAACCATCGAAGGTTACCCAGCCCCTCTTCGCGCTATTTTAACCGCGAAAGCTTAACAAATATCAGTTACAAGGCTGAAGGGTCATTTGCTTGATACTTTAGCCTTGTAACTTGAAAGCAAAAAAAACCGGACAACTGTCCTTGTCAAGTCGGTTAAAGTGATTTTTCAACTAGCCGCGCCATTGCAATTGTTGTAAAATACGCGCGTTTCTAAGCAACCCACATGCAACTTTTTTGAGGAAAACCTGTGAGCGAACAAAAACAGTCTCTTAGCTATAAAGACGCGGGCGTAGATATCGATGCCGGTAATGCACTTGTTGAGCGTATTAAAGGCGTAGTTAAAAAAACCAGACGTCCTGAAGTAATGGGCGGTATCGGTGGTTTTGGCGCACTTTGCGAACTACCAACTGGCTATAAAGAGCCTGTACTGGTTGCTGGCACAGACGGTGTTGGTACAAAACTACGTTTAGCAATCGATCTTAAAAAGCACGACACAGTGGGTATCGACCTTGTTGCTATGTGTGTAAACGACCTTATTGTACAAGGTGCAGAGCCACTATTTTTCCTTGATTACTATGCAACTGGTAAATTAGACGTAGATACTGCGGCTGATGTTGTAACAGGTATTGGTAAAGGCTGTGAGCTTTCTGGCTGTGCATTAATCGGTGGTGAAACTGCTGAAATGCCAGGTATGTACGACGGCGAAGACTATGACATGGCTGGTTTCTGTACTGGTGTGGTAGAAAAATCAAAAATTATCGACGGTACTAAAGTTGCTGCAGGCGACCAATTAATCGCACTTGCATCAAGTGGTCCTCATTCAAACGGTTTCTCATTAATTCGTAAAGTCCTTGAAGTATCTGGCGCAGACACAAGCGCTGAACTTGAAGGCAAAGCACTTGGCGATCACCTTTTAGAGCCAACTCGCATCTACGTTAAACAATTACTTGAGCTATTCAAGCAAGTTGATGTACACGCGTTATCTCACATCACAGGTGGTGGCTTCTGGGAAAACATCCCGCGCGTACTTCCTGATTCTGCAAAAGCAGTAATCAAAGGCGACAGCTGGGAATGGCCTGTAGTTTTCAACTGGTTACAAGAAAACGGCAACATCACAACACACGAAATGTACCGTACATTCAACTGTGGTGTAGGCATGGTATTAGTTGTTCCAGCTGACAAACTTGAGCAAAGCTTAACAATTCTTAAAGATCTTGGCGAAAATGCATGGCATATCGGTGAGATCCAAGATGCGAAAGCAGGCGAAGAGCAAGTAGAAATTTTAGGTGGTCGTGACTAATGACCCCTTGTCGTCTTGTTGTATTAATTTCTGGTAGCGGTTCTAACCTTCAAGCCATCATTGACGCGTGTGCGCGTGGTGAAATTAAGGCCGAAATCGCCGCTGTAATTAGTAATAAAGCCGACGCCTATGGCCTTGAGCGAGCAAAAAATGCAGGCATACAAACTCGTGTACTTAGCCATAAAGATTTTGACTCGCGCGAGGCCTATGATGCTGAGTTAATGGACATTATTGACAATTTTGAACCAAATCTAGTTGTATTAGCTGGTTTTATGCGTATTCTTACTCCTAGCTTAGTGCAAAAATTTAAGGGAAAAATGTTGAACATTCACCCTTCTTTGTTGCCTAAGTACCAAGGGCTGAATACCCACCAACGAGCGATAGATGCAAAAGATGACGTTCATGGTGTTAGTGTTCACTTTGTCACAGAAGAGCTAGACGGCGGTCCCGTTGTTCTTCAAGCCAAAGTTCCGGTACTCGAAAGCGATACCGCAGAGACACTCGCACAACGTGTTCATCAGCAAGAACATATAATCTATCCATTGGTGGTCAAGTGGTTCAGTGAACAACGACTCAAGATGGAAGCAGATTATGCAGTTTTTGACGAAAAGAAACTTCCTGCACACGGCGCGCACTACCCAGAATAAAAATCTAAGTGCCCTACTTGCTTGTGTGGGCACTTTATTACTTCCTACCAGTGTTTTAGCTGGCGACCTCACTCAATACCAAGCAGAATACGATGTACTTCGTAAAGGCGAAACCCATGGTAAAGCAGTCCGCGAGCTTAAAAGAGCCGCAGACGGTAATTACGTGATCACTTATCACAGTGAAATCGAATGGATGATTTTTTCGGACTCACGAAAAGAAACATCAATGTTTACTTATCATGATCACAAAATCTCTCCAGTAAGTTACACTATGGAGCGCTCGGGAACAGGGCCTGATAAAGAATACAGCTTAAAATTTGATTCAACTCAAAAGCAAGTGCAAAGCAATCAAAGTAAATACCCACTTAAAATTGATTGGTCTGATGATTTTCAAGATTCACTGTCTTATCAAGTACAAGTCCGCGAAGAACTAAAACAAGGCAAAACGCAATTATCGTATCCATTGATTGATAAAAAAGGTAATCTGCGAAATTACGACTTTGAAGTTGTGGGCACAGAAATGATTTCGCTGCCAATTGGTAATGTAGAAGCCATTAAAGTAAAACGTTTATACGATAACGATAAGCGTCAAGCGCTAGCTTGGTTTGCTCCTGAAATGGACTACATGTTAGTTCGTATGTGGAAAGGTGAAAAAGGGGTAGAACAATTTGAAGTGCAACTTAATTCATTCACTGTGACCACACCAGTCTCATTAACAAATGAAGAAAGTAAAGAAGCGCCCTAATAGCGCTTCATTCTTTTTTAGATTTTTTCGCCCATTTTAAACAGTGCAAACTCACCCGGTTCCATTTTTTGCCAGCGCTCGTCATTGGTGAGTGGTCTTGTCGCAATGACAGTAACCACATCATTCGGTGTGGTTTCTTTTTGAAAATCGACCACCATATCAGCATCAATTAATGTTGCTTTACCAAACGGTGCTCGACGAGTGATCCAATGTAAGTTATTGGTACAATAAGCTAAAACATAAACACCATCGGTAAGTAGCATGTTAAATACGCCTTTTTCACGCAGTGTGTGAGCAAGCTTAGCAGCATAACGAAATACAGATGCCATATTTGATGGGCGCTTAGGGTATTTTTCGCGAATTTTATCGAGCAACCAACAAAACGCTAGCTCACTGTCGGTATTACCCACTGGCCGATAATAATCTGGCTTTAAATCATGATAATTCGATAATTGCCCATTGTGAGCATAGGTAATTTCGCGTCCCCACAACTCTCGGGTAAATGGATGAGTGTTTTCAAGACATACACGGCCACGATTACCTTGACGAATATGACTTATCACCGAAATACTTTTTATTGGATACGCTTTAACGAGTTTAGCAATTTCTGATTGGCAACTTGGCTCTGGATCTTTAAATGTACGACAGCCTTTACCTTCATAAAAGGTGATGCCCCAGCCATCTTTATGCGGGCCAGTATTACCACCCCGCTCTAATAATCCTGAAAAACTGAAACAAATATCCGTTGGTACATTGGCCGACATGCCAAGCAACTCACACATAGAACTCTTAACCTATAAAACTAATCGAAGGAAAGGCATGATGGGCTGATCCCTGCCTGCGCTCATTGTTAAACATAGCGCTAAAGATAGCAACTGCTATGCTGAGATTTTCAGAACTATCTGAGCAATTCACAACTAATAGCTGTTTTAGCGGCGATGATTATCAGTAATTACTTAACAATTTCTAATTTGCTGTAAATCTTTTTGCACTGATAGTCATTTTTAAATGAATAAAACTCACTGAACAGACTGTTTTAATCTCTGTTCTGCTCTTGATAATTCGCTTTTCTAGCGCTACTCTAAAAGAGGTGGTCTGACCTCTATTAAGGAATAATCAATGACTCTCATATTTTTACTTGGTTTACTCGTGCTGCTTAGTATTGCGAGTTACCACAGAGCAAGCTGGAATACCTGCTTAGGTATTACCATTGCGACTTTACTTGTTGGCACATTTGCTGGCGCGTTTGGCGCAATTAGTTGGCTACTATTCTTACTTATCGCTGTGCCACTTTCTGTGACTGGCGTTCGTCAACAATACATCATTAAACCTATTTTTGCTGCTTTCAAAAAAGTAACACCGACTATGTCGGATACTGAAAAATCAGCAATCGATGCCGGTACTACGTGGTGGGAAGCGGATCTGTTTTGTGGTCGTCCTGACTGGAACAAATTACACCAATACCCAGCTCCTAAACTGACTATCGAAGAACAAGCATTTATTGATGGTCCTGTTGAAGAAGTGTGTAGTATGCTAGATGACTGGCACGCAACTCACGAACTAACTGATTTACCGCAAGATGTTTGGCAATATCTAAAAGATAATAAGTTCTTTGCCATGATCATCAAAAAAGAATACGGCGGTTTAGAGTTTTCTGCCTATGCACAATCATGTGTACTGCAAAAACTAACAAGTAAATCAACGTTGCTATCTTCTATCGTAGGTGTACCTAACTCATTAGGTCCGGGCGAATTACTTCAGCACTATGGTACTAAAGAGCAAAAAGATCATTACTTACCACGCTTAGCGAGTGGTCAAGAAATTCCATGTTTTGCGCTAACCTCACCAGAAGCAGGTTCTGACGCAAGTGCAATTCCTGATTACGGTGTTGTTTGTAAAGGTCAATGGAACGGTGAAGAAGTTGTTGGTATCAGCCTAACATGGAACAAGCGTTATATTACTCTTGCTCCTGTTGCAACTGTACTTGGCCTTGCATTTAAATTGCAAGATCCTGACGGTTTACTAGGTGATGACAAAGAGCCTGGTATTACCTGTGCGCTGATCCCAACAGATACTCCGGGAGTAGAAATTGGCCGTCGTCACTTCCCGCTAAACGTACCATTCCAAAATGGTCCTACTCGCGGTAAAGATATCTTTGTACCACTTGATTACATCATTGGTGGCCCGAAAATGGCAGGTCAAGGCTGGCGTATGCTTGTTGAATGTTTATCTGTTGGTCGTGCAATCACATTGCCGTCTAACTCTACAGGTGGCATAAAAACAATCGCGCTTGCAACAGGCTCTTACAGCCGTATTCGTCGTCAATTCCGTTTACCAATTGGTCAAATGGAAGGTGTTGAAGAATCAATGGCAAAACTTGCAGGTTACGCATATAGCTCTGATGCTGCAGTTAGTATGTCTACAGGGGCTGTTGACCTTGGTGAAAAACCATCGGTTGTATCTGCAATTATTAAATACCACTTAACTGAGCAAATGCGTGAAGCGACTATTCACGGCATGGATGTTCACGGTGGTAAAGGCATCATGCTTGGTCCAAACAACTATTTAGGTCGTGGCTACCAAGGTGCGCCAATTGCGATTACCGTTGAAGGTGCAAATATCTTAACACGTAACATGATCATCTATGGTCAAGGTGCAATTCGTTGTCATCCATTTGTGTTAACTGAGCTAGGTGCTTGTGCAATTGAAGACCGCGAAGAAGCCCTTGCAGTATTCGATAAAGCGTTAATGGGTCACGTTGGCTTTACTATTTCGAACCTTGTTCGCACTAAGTGGTTAGCATTTACAAATGCACGTTTTACGAGTACGCCGTACAAAGATGAAACCGCTGAGTTTTATCGTGTTGCGTCACGTTTCAGTGCATCGTTAGCATTAATGTCAGATATCAGCATGGCGGTATTTGGTGGTTCATTAAAACGTAAAGAGCGTATCTCTGCACGTTTAGGTGACTTACTAAGCTACTTATACCTTGTATCTGCAACACTTAAACGTTACAACGACGAAGGCCGTAAAAAAGAAGATTTTGCGCTTGTTCAATGGAGCTGCCAAGATCACCTTTACCACTGCCAACGTGCACTAGCTGACTTAATTAACAACATGCCATCTGCCCCACTTCGTGCGATGCTAAAAATCATGTTATTCCCATTCGGTCGTCCAGTTCGTAAGCCTACAGATAAGCTTGAGCACAAACTTGCTCACTTATTACAAGTACCAAGCGAAACTCGTAACCGTTTAGCTAACTACATTTACCTTAAAAACGAGCCGCTTAACCTTGTGGGTCGTCAGGAGCAAACGCTTAAAGACATTCTTGAAGTTGAGCCTTTGTTTGACAAGGTATGCCGTGAAAAAGGCGTGAAACTGCCTTTCTTCCAGCTTGATAAAGTAGCGCAAATGGGCCTTGAAGCAGGTATTTTAAGCCAAGCTGAAGCCGACAAATTAGCTGCTGTTGAAAAAGCCCGTCTTGATGTTATTAACGTTGACGACTTTGACCCAGCTGACTTAGTTGCCGGTAAGGTAGCCCGCGGCGAGAGCGATAAAAAAGCAGACGCCGCTTAAGCTAGCAAAACAATTCCAATTGTTATGAAAAACCAAACCAGCGCAAATTGCGCTGGTTTTTTCGTTTAAAAACTCTCTAGCACACTCATGTACCTATTTATTTACATGATTTGTAACAAATATCGAACGGGTAAAACTTGCGTTTAGATTATGAACAGGCAACACTTTATAACGAAAAATTAACAAGGAATAATTACAATGAAACCGAGTTTTCAAATAGCAGCAGTTGCATGTGCGCTTAGCCTTGCACTTGCAGGATGTTCACAATCAACCCCATCAACTAGCATCACCGAAAGCGTGCAACAAAGCCAAACTGTTAAACAGTATGATGCTGAAACTTTTTTTGATACAACCTCAATTATGGGCAGCAGCTTTTCACCTAAAGGCGACAAAATACTCGTTAGCAGTGACGAAAGCGGCATTTATAGCCTGTATGAAGTAGATATAAAAACCGCCAAAAAAACCCGCTTAACAGACTTTGAAGACAGTACTTATGCAGTGGCTTATTTCCCTCAAGATGAGCGCGTATTATTTACTAAAGACTCAGGCGGTAACGAGCGTTATCACATCTATGTTCGCGAAACAGATGGCACAGTGAAAGACCTCACCCCTGGTGAAGAAACCCGAGCAGGGTTTGCTGGCTTCACCGAAGACGGTAAACAGTTTTTTATAACCAGCAATCAGCGTGATGCTAAGTTTATGGACCTATATCGTGTTGATGCTAACAGCTATGAAGTAACACCTGTTTATCAAAATACCATGGGCCTTGATGTCGGCGCAATCAGCCCTGATGGCCGCTTTATTGCTTTATCGAAAAACAATTCGAACAAAGACAGTGATGTATTCATACTTGATACTCGTAAAAAAACTCTGAAACCAGAGCTCATTACCCGCCATGACGGCGACGCTAAATACGGCCCTGAAACATTTTCAAGAGACAGTAAATCATTGTACTACTCAACTGATGCTAAGGGTGAGTTTGCAGAAGTATGGCGTTATGATTTAACTACCGGTGAGCACAGCCCTGCCCTCAAAGATGAGTGGGATGTAAGCTTTATTTACTTCTCTAAATCTGGCCGTTACCAAGTAAGCGGTGTTAATGCTGATGCAAGCACTAAGGTGTCGATAATCGATACCACCACAGGTAAAGGTATTGCCATGCCATCACTGCCTGCTGGTAACTTACGCGGTGTAAATTTTTCAGCTGATGAAAAAACCATGGCGTTTTACCTAAATTCAGACACCTCTCCAAGCAACCTATTTGTATGGCAAGTCGGTGAGTCGAAAGCTAAACAATTAACCAATACATTAAGTGATGCAATTGATCAAAGTGACTTGGTTGAAAGCACCATTGTGCGCTTTAAAAGCTTTGATGGTTTAGAAATTCCGGGAGTTTTATACAAGCCTAAGCAAGCCAACAGCAACAACAAAGTACCTGCTTTAGTATGGGTGCATGGCGGCCCTGGTGGACAAAGCCGCACTGGATATAGTGCTATGCAGCAACATCTAGTAAATCATGGTTATGCCATTTTTGCAGTCAATAACCGAGGTAGCTCAGGCTACGGTAAAACCTTCTTCCATTTAGATGACAAAAAGCATGGCACTGACGATTTACAAGATATCGTTTACGGTAAAAAACACCTGCAAAGCCTAGATTGGGTCGATGCTGATAAAATTGGCATCATAGGGGGCAGCTATGGTGGTTTTATGACTGCTGCTGCACTTGCCTTCGAACCTGAAGAGTTTAAAGTCGGCATTAATATTTTTGGTGTAACGAATTGGGTTAGAACCTTAAACTCGATTCCACCATGGTGGGAAAGCTTTAAAAAGGCGCTGTATGACGAAATGGGCGACCCCGCGACAGACGGTGAACGTCACCGTGCAATTTCGCCACTATTTCATGCTAAAAACATCACTAAGCCTTTAATGGTGATTCAAGGTGCTAACGACCCTCGCGTTTTACAAGTTGAAAGCGATGAGCTCGTTGCCGCTGTAAAAGCAAATGGTGTGCCTGTCGAATATGTATTATTCGATGATGAAGGCCATGGGTTTACTAAAAAGGAAAACCGTATAAAAGCCTCAAACGCATATCTTGAGTTTTTAAATACCTACTTAGATAAATAGCAGAACTACAAAGATTAAGAGCCGGTTTCTATACCGGCTTTTTTATGCAAAATACCTGTATAGAAGCAAAACTTAGCTATTTACATAGTACTGTATAAAATACTGTATAGCTTTAGCGGTAAATTTCTCACCTTTTTCAACCTTCAAAACAAACCATAACCAATTGTTTAATAACAACTAAATTATTT